>MEOD01000061.1:0-17998 GCA_001768555.1 Bacteroidetes bacterium GWF2_29_10 | reverse complement strand
TCGAAAGGAGCAATTGCAAATTTAGTTTGTTATGATTACAATCCTGACATTGGAGGTTTAGGTAAAGGAGATGCTTTCAGAGAATTAAGTTTGTTATCATGCCAACCTCTTCCAAATTTAGCATTTGGAGGAATTGCAGATGGTTATGCACGTAATAAAGTACAATATTGCTATAATGATATGGATATAGCAAAAGGAGGGGTTGATATAGGTATTAATGTTATATCTCAAATTATTCCAGTTAATTGTTTCCAATATAGTAATATTTATATAGGAGGCTTAGGAAAGGGAGATATAATGAAATATTATCAGGAATGTTTTAATGAAACAGATATTGCAAAAGGAGGTTTAGGTGATGGATTTATATTAAAAGAGAACATTAATGTTATTTGTACTGTTTCAGGTATTTCAAAAGGAGGAATTGAAGATGGAGCATCTATTAGTGAACTATTCCAAAATGTATGCATAGAACCTAATATTGCTTATGGAGGAGATGCAGATGGATACAGCAAAGGGATAATTGCAAATTTAGTTTGTTATGAGCCAAGTATTGCTTATGGAGGTTTAAATGATGGAAATGACATTTCAGAAAAATTACAATTAACATGCATAGAAATAAATATTGCTTATGGAGGAAATGAAGATGGCAGTTCTATTTCTGAAAAGATATTAACTGTTTGCCAAGATATAAATATTGCCTATGGAGGAGATGAAGATGGATATAGCAAAGGGATAATTAGTTCATTAACATGTATAGAACCAAACATAGCAATAGGAGGAAATGGAAGTATTCACGAATCAGGTGAAGCGATATTAAAAATTTGTCAAGAAATAAATATAGCAATAGGAAGCAATGGAGAAGGATATAGCAAAGGATTAAAAGTTTATGGTCCATGTTATGAACCTAATATTGCTTATGGAGGAGATAATGATGGCAATGATTTACAAGAATTAAGTTTATTAACATGCCAATACACAAATATACATTATGGAGGTATTGCTGGAGGGAAAGAAGTTATAACTTATAATGGAAAAGTTTGTCTTGATGCAAATGTTTCCATAGGAGGTGATGGTGCTGGTTATGAAAACGGAAGGATAATACAGCAAATATGTTTAGAGCCTAATTTAGCTATAGGTGGTAATAAATCTGGACACTCATTACAAGAAGGCTTGTTTTTTGTTTGCCCAGCTCCAATAAGTTTATCATTAGGAGGCTCTAATGATGGATTTAGCAAAGGGGTTCTAAAAGAGTGCTTTAATGAGACAGATATAGCTAAAGGAGGAAATAATGATGGTTATTCTAAAGGGGTAATCTCCGATTTGGATTGTTTTTCACATTCGAATATGTCACTAGGAGGTATCGGGCAAGGATTTAGTAAAAATAGATTATTGCTATCACCTTGCTGGAGTCAAAATGATGTAGCAAAGGGAGGTCATGATTTGAATTTTGACCCAAAGAATATCATAATGGAGGGACCTTGTCAACCTTTACCAAATGTTGCATCAGGAGGTGTAAATGATGGAAATTCAAAAGGACGTTTATTACTTTCTGCGTGTGTTTTACCTGATACTTTCTATGTTCATTTTGGAGGTATAAATGATGGTAACTCAATACGAGAATTATCACAACTTACTTGCATAGAAATTAATATAGCGCTAGGAGGAGATGAAGATGGGTATTCTAAAGGAATAATATCTAATTTAGTTTGTATAGAGCCAAACATTGCTTTTGGAGGTTTAAATGATGGCAATGAAATTTCAGAATTAACAAATGTAACTTGTACAGACATTAGTATTTCTCTAGGAGGAAATGAAGATGGATATTCTAAGGGAGTAATATCTAATTTAGTTTGTGTAGAACCAAACATTGCTTATGGAGGGGACAGTTCTGGATTCTCTCAAGGAGAATTATCTCAACTATTATGCGATGCTTACAATATTGCTAAAGGAGGAAATAATTATGAATATAGCATAAATGAAGTTATTTCAAGTCCTTGCATTTTTGTAAATATATCATACGGAGGAGATGGAGATGGAAATGACAAATCTCGTATAGATAATTTAATTTGTACAGAATTAAACATTTCTCTTGGAGGAGAAAATGATGGAAATGAAATTTCAGAATTAGACCAACTAGCCTGTATTGATATTAACATTTCTTTGGGAGGGGAAGAGGATGGTTCAAGTAAAAATAGGTTGACACAATTATCATGCATAGAACCGAATATTGCAATAGGAGGTTTATCAAAAAGAGATTCGGTAATAGAATTAATATTGTCTCCTTGTGTTGTAGTAAATATTGCCTTAGGAGGAAATGGAGATGGTTATGATATGAATTCTGTTGATAATTTAAATTGTTTAGGTAATATTGCTTTAGGAGGAGATGAAGATGGGGCAAGTAAAAACAGGTTAACTCAATTATTATGTGTGGAAGAAAATTTAGCGTATGGAGGTAATGGAGATGGTTATGACAAGGCATATCAGAGCTATTGTGTTGATGCTAATGAAATAGCAAAAGGAGGCTTGCATGATGGAGCTGATTTGAATGAACTCATTCAAAATCCATGCACAGGAATTAATTTATCAATAGGAGGTATTGCTGATGGATATAGCAAAAACACGTTAAAAGAATGTTTTAGTTCAAGTGATATAAGCAAGGGTGGTACAGACTATGTTCTTGAGTATATCTCAGAGCTTTCAGAATTAGAATGTTTTGATCCCTCAAATATAGCAAGAGGAGGAGATCAAGATGGATCTTCTAAAGGGCGAATAACAGATTTAGTATGTGTTCTTCCTGACACTTTCTATGTTCATTTTGGAGGCGCAAATGATGGCTTTGCAATGCGTGAAATTACTCAAGTTACATGTATTGAACCAAATATATCTTATGGAGGATTAAATGACGGAAATGACATGGAAGAAATTATATTGTCTGCATGTGTTGAAATAAATGTATCAATTGGAGGCGATAACCATGGAGCAAACAAAGGAATTCTCTCTCAACTTGTTTGCAATGAACCCAATATTGCAATAGGAGGAAGTGGATATATATATTCAATAAAAGAAATAGAACTTTCTCCTTGTGCTGATATTAATTTATCACTTGGTGGAGATGGAGATGGTTATCATAAAAATTCAATAATACAATTAGCTTGTATCGAACCAAACATTGCATTGGGGAGTATTGATGATGGAGCATATATGTCTGAATTAAAAAATATAGAGTGTGATGCATTTAATTTTGCTGTTGGAGGTATAAATGATGGAAATGATTTTAAAGAATATATTGGCTTTGATTGCGATCTATTAAATTTAGCCAAAGGAGGAGATGAAGACGGATTTTCAAAAGGACGCATAGAACAATTAGAATGCGTTGATATTAGTATTGCAAAAGGAGGCATTGATGATGGAGCTTTTATTAGTGAAATTATTACAAGCCCTTGTATTGCTTGGAATATTTCTTTAGGAGGTAATGCCGATGGATACGGAAAAGGCTTTGCTAATTTACTAAATTGTTTTACTCCTTTTCATTACAGGACTCTTTCTTCTGGGGATTGGACCAATGTTTCTATTTGGCAAATCAGTCAAGACTCTAGCACATGGTCACCTGCTTATAACACACCTCAAGCAAGTGATTCAAGTATAGTAATTAGAGCTGGACACATAATCACTCTTAACCAAAATGTAGCATTAAACCAATTTTGGATACTTCTTAACGGAAAACTTATAATTCCGCCTGATTTTACTCTAACAATAAATAAAGTCAATCCTTATCGAGGAGGGATGTTCGTTTTAGGAGTTCTAGAAAACAGTGGAACAATAGACATTCAAAATGACGCCCTTTCTGAATTTAGAACAGGAGGACGATATTATCATAACGAAGACGGTGGCATTATACCTAAAGCAACATGGGAATTAAACTCATATTGTTATATACAAGGAACAAAATATTCTTACCCTGTTGGATTAAATCAAACTTTTAGCAGATTTTATTGGAATATAGGAAACCCAATATCCAAAACAATAAGCATGTCTGAAAATATGACTATTAATACTCGTTTGGAGCTACAAAACAGATGTTTAAATACAGGAAATGATACTATATTTTTAGGTCCATCTGCTGTTTTGGCTGGAGAAATTACAGATAGATATGTAATAGGAAGTATTCAAACAACAAGAAATGTAGGAACACTTAATAATACTTTTGGAGGAATTGGATTAAGAATTTATGCTGGGACTGATGATTTAGGAGATGTTACAGTAACACGAGTATCTGGGCCAAAAGGCATTATAACTTATAATGGGAAATCAACAATTGCACGTCATTGGGATATAGTACCAACAAATCAACCTCTAACACAAAAAAGACAAGTACAATTTTTCTGGTTGCAAGATGATGACAATGGAAAAGATTTAACATCTATGATTGTTTGGAAATCAACAGATAATGGTGTTACTTGGGATACTGTTAATCCAATACAATCAGGACTAACAAGAAGTTTGGTAATAAAAACTAACTCATTTTCAAAATGGTCAGGCAGTCCTATAGAAGAAATGCCTCTTGGAGTTTCGTTAATAAGTTTTGACGCATATAGGGAAAAAGATAACGTTGAAGTTGAATGGCAAACTATTTCTGAAGTTAATAGTGATTATTTTATAGTTGAGAAATCAACAGATTTAAATTATTATCAAGAAGTCACAAGAGTAAAAGCAAGCGGACATAGTAACAGTTTAATAAAATACTCAACTACAGATGTTAATCCATATAAAGGGGTATCATATTATAGATTAAAACAAGTTGACTTTGATGGTCAGTATTCCTATTCTGAACATAAAATGGTTGTATTTGAGGAAATGGATTATATTGGTTATCCTTATCCCAATCCAGCAGAATCAAAAATCAATATTGATGTAAACTTTAATAAAAAATCCAAATTAGACATTGAATTTTATAATGAACTAGGCTCAATAATTATTAAGAGACAAGATATTATAATTAATGAAGGAATTAATACGGTTAAAATAGACGTTTCTAATTTAAGTAATGGAATATATATGATGTTGATAAAGTCTGAAGGAATAATTAGAAAATACAATATAGTTATAAATAAGTAATTTAAAGAATTTTAATGTTGTCTCGTCCTAAAATAGGTTTACACATAAAATTAAAATTATGAAAAAAGCTGTAAACTTATTTCAGGATTACCTAAATCAAAAACAAAGCGAAAAACACAACATTTTTTTAGTGTTTCCGAAAAACATGCAATTATTAATGATTATCTCAACTCATGAGCTAGTAAAGAATTCATTTGGAAGAAATACACTGGTTGTAATGATTATCACGAATCTATTAGTCAATAGATGCACTCATTTGGTTATGGAGATATTAGCAAAAAAATTAGTATATACATGAAGTAAGTTTTTTTAGGCATTTAGAGAAAGTAATAATTAAAATAAAAGCTAAGTTTAGTAAATACTTAGATTAATTAAAAATCATTCTATTTCTCGGAGGTTTATCCATGATAGGTTGCTCTCCAAGAGCCCATGTCAGTTTAAACTCTAAGACAAAAGTGAAAATTATTTTAAAATTAATTTAATCATGTAAATTTGTAAGAGAATTTTTGATAACAAAAGTGTAAACTTTTTTTTAGGACGATACACTTTTATGTTTTTTGTCAGTTTGATAACGATAAATTTTATTAATTTTGAATTTTTAATTAAACTATTAAGAATAATAAATGGATAATACTACTAATAACGGAGATATTGAGAAGAAGTCGCTCAATTTTATAGAAAATATTATTGAAGAAGATATCAGGAATAATAAGAATGATGGTCGAGTTCACACTAGATTTCCCCCAGAACCTAATGGTTATCTTCATATAGGGCATGCGAAGTCAATTTGTTTGAATTTTGGTCTCGCAAAAAAATATAATGGGTTGTGTAATTTGCGTTTTGACGATACTAATCCTGCTAAGGAGGAAGTTGAATATGTCGATTCAATAAAGGAGGATGTTCATTGGTTAGGTTTTGATTGGGAAGATAGGGAACATTTTGCATCGGATTATTTTGAAAGACTTTATGAATTTGCAGTAACGTTAATAAAAAAAGGTAATGCATTTGTTTGTGACCATACGAATGAAGAAATTGCAAATTATAGAGGTACTCCAACTGTTGCAGGAAAAGAAAGTTTATTTATAAATAGAACTGTTGAGGAAAATTTGGACTTATTTGAAAGGATGAGAAAAGGGGAGTTTAAAGATGGAGAGAAAGTGTTGAGAGCAAGAATAGATATGTCTTCACCAAATATGCATATGAGAGACCCTGTTATATACAGAATAAGACATGTAGATCATCACCGAACTGGGAATAAATGGTGTATATATCCAATGTATGATTTTACGCATTGCTTGTCGGATTCTATAGAAGGAATAACGCATTCTGTTTGTACTCTTGAATTTGAAGTGCATCGTCCATTATATGACTGGTTTATAGAAAAACTGGGGTTGCATCATCCTCAACAAATAGAATTTGCTCGATTGAATATTAATTATACAGTAATGAGCAAAAGACGTTTACTAGAACTAGTTGAACAAAAATATGTATTAGGTTGGGACGATCCTCGTATGCCAACTATTTGTGGATTAAGGAGAAGGGGTTATACGCCTGAATCAATACGTAATTTTGCAGAAAAAGTAGGAGTTGCAAAACGTGAAAATATTATCGATTTGTCATTACTTGAGTTTTGCATAAGAGAGGATTTGAATAAAAAAACGCAAAGATTTATGGGTGTGTTTAATCCTTTAAAGCTTGTTATAACTAATTGTCCTGATGATTTTGAGGACAATCTTGAAGCTGTAAATAATCCGGAAGATTTATCTATGGGAACAAGAAATGTAACATTTACTAAGGAGATTTTTATAGAAAATGATGATTTCATGGAAAACCCTCCTAAGAAATACTTTAGGTTATCACCAGGTAATGAGGTTAGGCTAAGATATGCTTACATAGTAAGGTGTACGGATGTTATTAAGGATGATAAAGGAAGGGTCGTAGAAGTCCATTGTACTTATGACCCAGAAACAAGAGGAGGTAATACTCCAGATGGCAGGAAAGTGCAAGGAACAATACATTGGGTTTCTGGGAAATATGCTATAGAAGCAGAAGCAAGGTTGTATGACCGATTGTTTGTTAAGGAAAACCCTGATGACAAAGAAGAAGGACAAGATTATAAAGCAAATCTTAATCCTCATTCATTAATAACTCAAAAATGTATTGTTGAAAATAATTTGAAAAATATTACTCATGGTACAAAATTTCAATTTGAAAGAATAGGTTATTTCTGTGTGGATAAAGATTCAAACAAGGAAAAACTTGTTTTTAATAGAACAGTTACCTTGAAAGATTCTTGGAGCAAAATAGAAAAGAAATAATTGGATATTGAAAAACATAGAAGGCTTTTTTTTGTGAAGCCTGAGAGTAATTTAAAAAAACTTAGAATCTATGTATAAATATTTAAAAGAACATCCTCTCCGTTTTTCCTTAATTTTAGGATTAGTAATAAGATTAATTGCTGTTATTTTTTCAAAGGGTTATGGAATGCATGATGATCATTATTTGGTGATAGAAACTGCACAATCATGGGTGGAGGGTTTGGATTATAATAATTGGTTACCAGAAAATTCTGAAATTCCTAGTGGGCATAGTTGGCTTTATCCTTTAATAAATTATGTTCATTTTTTGTTTTTCGATTTTATAGGAGTTGATGATCCTCAGTTAAAGATGCTACTAATAAGGTTGATTCTATCAGTTTATTCTTTATCAATAATATATTATACTTTTAAGATAGTAAATAAAATTAGTGGAATAGAAATAGCAACAAAAGTGACCGTGTTAACTTCTCTGTTATGGTTTATGCCATTTCTTTCTGTAAGGAACCTTGTTGAGATAATTGCAATTCCTCCTCTCATGTATTCTGTTTGGTTTTTTGTAAAACACAAGACTGATAATAATATTAAATTTTATGTGTTGTTTTTTGTAGGCTTTATAGCTGGAATATCTTTTTCAATAAGGTATCAAACACTTATATTTTTGGGAGGCATAGGATTAGTTTTATTGTTTAATAAAGATTATAAAAGACTCATATATTGGGGAATAGGAATTATATTGTCAATATTTGCTTTTCAAGGTTTGATAGATTACATTATATGGGGAATGCCTTTTTCTGAATTAAAGCAATATTTTATTTATAATATTGACAATGCTTATAATTATGAAACTAATGTGTGGTATTCGTATTTGCTTCTTTTGGGAGGCATATTTGTGCCACCATTTGGATTGATAATAATGTTTTATTTCTTTAAGAATTACAAAAAATATTTATTGTTATTTGTTCCAACTTTGTTGTTTCTTATTTTTCATAGTTATTTTCCTAATAAACAAGAACGTTTTATTTTAACAATAGTGCCTTTTTATTCAATTATAGGCATGGTTGGTTTTTTTGAATATATAAAAGAAAATGGGTATAATAAATTTTATAGGATTTCTTTTATATTTTTTATTATAATAAACATGTTATTACTCCCAATAATAACTACTACTTACTCAAAGAAATCAATGGTTGATGCAATGTATTTTTTTTATAATAAAAAGGAAAATATAGAATCAATAATAGTTGAAAATACGAATAAAGAAAATCTGAAACTAATGCCTATATTTTATTCAGGCAAAAGATTTAATATCTTAGAATTTTCTTCAAAAACAATACCTGTTAACAAAGAGGACTTCGTATTAAGATATCATAACCATCCTTCTTATATTCTATTTATAGAAGATAAAAATTTAGAGCAGAGAGTGAGTAAAATAAAGAAATTATTTCCTCATATACAATTAAAGAAAATTATAGAGCCAAGCTTAATTGATGAAGTTTTGCATAGGTTAAACCCTAAAAACGATAACCAAACAATTTATATATACCAAATTGTATGATTGTTATAATCAATGATTTTTATGAAAAGATTAGTTCTCTTTTTGTTTTTCCTTTCAATGGCTGTATTAAATGGCAATGGATGGGGATGGAATGTTCATCGAAACATATCAAAAGTAGCTGTTTATAAATTACCAGAACCTTTAATAGCATTTTATAAAAAGCATATAGAGTATTTAGCAAAACATAGTATTAATCCTGATAAAAAATCATTTATTGATTCTACCGAGAGATTTAGACATTTTATAAATACGGATTTCTACATTAGAAATAATATGTTCGACTCGAAATTGCCTAATTGGTGTAAGTTGTTGGACTCTATAGATAAGGATTCTGTTATTGTAAATGGAACACTTCCTTGGACAATAATATCATACTATTCACTTTTAAAAGAAGCATTTAAGGTAAAAGACAAGAAAAAGATTCTACATTACTCCGCATATCTTAGCCATTATGTGTCTGATTTAACAGTGCCTCTTCATTGTCGAGAAGATTATGATGGATTGAATAAAAATCAAAAAGGTATTCATCGATTATTTGAAACTATTCTTCCTGATTTTAATATAAAAGAATATAACTTCTTTAGTGTGAAAACAAAATATATAGATAATGTTAAAGATGTTGTTTACACAACTATTTATGATAACTATTATAAAGCTGACACGCTTTTTGTAGCCTATGATAGTATTACAAGGAAATATAATGAAATAGAATTATATTATCCAGATAAATATAAAAATAGGGTGCAAAATAGATTTAACAACAAAGCTCTAAATGACTTTTACCTTATGTCAAATAAAATGACAGAAAGACAAATACTAAAAGCAATATGGCTTACATCTTCTCTTTGGTATTCTGCATGGATTGAGGCTGGGCAACCTCAACTCAAATAAGTATCGGTTATTTCTGAGTAATTTTCATTATTACTTCTTGATACATATTTTCTAATTCTTTAGGTTTTGAGGCATAATAATAAAGATTAGAATCTAGTATTTCAATAGTTATATTGTGTCTCTTAAGAAGAGAATCGTAAGTTGCCTTTGTCGTGCTCTTAATATTTGCTGTTTTATTTTGCATATACGATATGTATGCTTCAGCCAAGTGGATGTCAACTAATATATTAATCATAGAATCTCTATTTAGAATATATGGAGACTGCTTTTTTTTTAAGTTGTCTTTGTTTTGCGAACAAGCAAATAAACAACAAATTAATATGCTAAAAATTATATATTTCAATTTATCTTTCAATCCAACTTAATCTTTTAAATTTAAAATTAGGGGCAATTACCGTGTATTTGTATTCTTTTTCAAATGCATTTGTTTCTTTTTTGTCATTAGTTTTGACTAACCATGTCTTATCAGAATTGATTACTAATTTTTGATTTTTAACATATATTTCTGATAATAAATTAAAAGAAGCTACTGCATTTTTGCCAAAATTTTGGCAAAATATTTCCACTTTATTATTTCCCATTTTTAAATATGGCATTAAATCTATGTATTTTATTCTTTTATATTCTGTGTAAAGAGAAAGAGTTCTTTTTACAAATAATGAATCTATTAAGGAATCATTAACATATATTTTAGAGTATGAATCAGCGATAACTTGACAGTAAGCACTATCAGGGAGTGAATCAATTACAAACTCTTTATAAAATACCGCACTATCCGCAAATGTATTATCATTTTTCTTTTGGCATATCCATTTGCTACTAATTTCAGGTGATTCATTAACATTTATCATAACATTAAGTTCTGTTTCAAAGAAATATTGAATAAGGCGGTCAAACTTGTCTATAACCATGTTTAAATTATCCATTTTATTATATTTGAGCCATAACTTTGTGTAATTCTCTTTAAGACTTGTTAATAATGTAATATTGTCTTCTATTTTATTAACAATATCATTATTATCAATATTTTTTTCCTTTTCAAATTTATCTTGAATAAGAAGTTGCGTTTGTAATTTAACCTTATACCAATTATTAAGGTTTATAAGAAATTTTAATAATTCAATATGGTCTTTATTTTTTGTTACTTTTCCTTCAAGTTCACAAAGATCATTCATTGTTTGCGGCATAGTCCATTCATACCATAAAATCTTTTGTTCTGGTTTTGAATTATCAAACCAATTTGAAGCTTTTCTAACAGGTAATAGAGGATGTCGCCATACATCATGCCATATAATTTGATTATATGGCATACTTAAATCTTGGTAAATTCTTTTAAGACGGGTATCTCTTATTCCAAAAAAGTCATAAAAGAAGTCATCAGTGAATGTGTTTATATCTGCATCTTTAATATTCCATGCACATTGAGCTGACCATGCATACCCAAAATAATTAAGCTCTCTAAATGTTTCTGCACCAAAATCACCCCATGTAGAATTAACCATTCCTGTTGTTCCATTTTGCAATCCTTCATATATAAAGTTCTTTATGTTTGGCAGTGCTATCGTATTTGTTGGAAAAGTAGTATAAAAGTTCCACACAGTAGGTGATACATAATATTCTAATTCTGCATCTTTAAAAGTCTTGGTTGATTTATTATAGTCCTTAATAGAATAATGCCAATCTATCATAATTATGTCTTTAGGAAGCATGCTAATTATTTTAGGATATTCTAAAACAATGTCGCTATACATCATTACTTTCTTATTATTCTTTTTGCAAATATCGTATATGCGTTTGTAATGATTTGCATGAATTGTTGCAATATCTGAGTTTGCAAGCAAATCCTTGCTTTTACCTAACCCTACATCATAACTTTCGTCTGCACCCATGTGAAAATATTCACTTGGAAATAATGGAAATATTTCATTTAACAAATCTTCTAAAAACACATAAATAGAATCATTCGCAAGATTTAACGATGCTGCACCTGGGTGGTCTGCATATTTATAAAACTCAGGCAAAGAAAGAATATTTTCATAATGTCCTAATGTTTGAAATATTGGAATTACTTCTATGTGATATTTTGCGGCATAAGCCACAATTTCTTTAATTTCATATTTTGACAATGCTCCACGTCCTTTCCCTATTGATGGATATTTTTCAAAACGAATCATATCTTCCAAATAGAGCATATAAACATTCATCTTATGTTTTGCAAGGTTGTCAATAATTTTTTTAAAGTTTTCAAGAGTAGAAACTTGACCTCTGCTAATATCATCAGATATTCCTCTCATTGGCATATCAGGCCAATCAACTATATTACATAAAGGAAGTTTCTTATCAGTAGATTTTTCAATTAGCTGATTTAAACTAGATACAGCATAGAATAAAGCTCTTGGTGTTGAAACTTTTATTTTTATTTCGTTTTTGTTTATATCAAGATAATATCCTTCATTATTTATGTTTTTATAAGTTGATGTTTTCATTTGTGTGGAATCAATCATTTCTATAATGATTTGAAATTTATTTCCTACATATGGCTTGCTAACTTCATAATATATTTCAGGTGCAATATCAAAAGTTCTTTTCAATGTGCTTTTTAAATTTTCTATAGCAAGTTCGTTCTCCTCTTTACTAACATTTTTCAATACAATGACAGTTGAATTGTTTAAAATAACTTCTCCTTTTTGAATTAAGAATACTTTAGGATAAGGAATAATAATATGGTCATTAATGTTAAACGAAAACACTAAAGCAGTTGAACATAAGTAAATAATAATGAATAATAAACGTTTCATAAATCCCATTTTTTGTTGCAAACATATGCTTTTTTCTTATAATTAGCAATAAATAATTGAGATAAAGAAATCATTAAATTAAAATAATAACTGCAATATTAGCTATAATTATAGCAAGAAATGCTATTGCCACAGGGATAAATACTTTTCTTCCAGAAATTACAAGAGTATATATTGCTTTTATTATGTTATTGCCTATAATTGATTGTAGAGTTGCAATAGCAATCATACTTATTGAAATGTCAAATTTACCTTGGAATAGATTTATAAGGAATGGGTCTATATCAGTAATACCTACAATTAAGGATAATATGTTTAAACCATTTGTCCCAAAATATTGAATAGTGTAATAAGTAATAAAGCTAAAAGTAACAAAAAGTATTGTGAAAAATATTGCAACATTAAACTCTAGAGGGTTTCTGTCATTCTCAACGTGCTGATTTTTTTCCGAAAAATAAACTTCATCTTTTTTTGAATAAATGTATAACACAACACCTGAAGCTATTGATATTATTGTAAGTATTACGAAAGGAAGCAAAAGCACTTTTGCAAGAGTTATGTTGAAAAAAAGCATAATTAGAAAAATACGAATGTACATCATTGCTGTAGCAAAAATAATTGCTGAAGCATAATGATAGATATGGCTTGAGTTTTTACTCTTTTTTGCTAAAATAATAGTGCTTGCTGTGCTGCTATACATTCCTCCAAGTATTCCCGTGATAATAATCCCTTTGTCTTTGAAGACAAACTTACGAAGTATGTAGCTTAGGTATGATATAGAAGAAATAACTACCACTGCCACCCATATTTTATAAGGTGATAAGGATAAAAAACTTACAACAGATTCTTTTGGTAAAATTGGGAGAATAACTCCAGCTATAATTAAAAATTTTGAAAGAGTAATAAACTCTTCTTTGTCAAATTTTTGAGAAATATTAAATAACGTAGTTTTCATCTCTGTAAAAAGCAAAACCGTAACAACAATTGCCATTACTAAATACTTGGGTTGTGTAAATATCAATGGTGTTAATGAATAGGTTATTATTGCAATAATAATAGTTGTTATTCCATATTTGTTTAAATTATTTAGCTTGTTATAATAATAAAGAGCAAGCATTAAAATTATTGCAAAGCCTCCTCCCATGTATAAATACAAGTGGGTTGGATCAACAATATATAGAATAAAACCTAAGATTCCTATAAATGTAAAAGTACGGTCAGTTCCAAATACTTTTTTTTCTTCATATTCAAGGACTATCCTTTTTTGAGCAAGACCAAAAATCAATGAAAATAAAGATACAAGAATAAAGTTTAATAGATTTTCTGGGATATAAATATTTTCCACAATGATTATTTATTAATTATAAACTTTTTAAAAATTATGCTTTTTTTAGAATTTACTGGAATGATTTGGCAAATGTACAATCCTGAATTTAAATATGAGCAATCAAATGCAATTATTTCTCCTAAAGAATCTTTAATGTTTACATGTTTTGTGTAAACAATAGTGCCATTGCTATTTATTATCTGCACAATATATTTGCCTTTGTTTTTAATATTAATATTTGTTTTACCATTTGTAGGATTTGGATATAACTCAATGTTGCCTTCGTTTGTTGTATATTGATTGATGGTCTGTAATCCTACAATTTCTTCATATTTGCTTAATGCATATTTATATTGATTAATCAAATCGGGTAAGTAATCTCCTGCCATTATCAAAAATGTTACTTTTATAGAATCCGAAGGTTTTATTTCAAATGGCCCAGTGCTAAACATTCCAGAAACATCATTCCCTGATTTGCTTATTCCAGCAAAATCTCTATTTGTTGATAACGCCAAGTATTTGTTTTTATCGTACAAATATTTTAATGCAATACTATTGTCGGCTCCATTATTGTCAAAAGCATAATGATGTGTTTCCTTATCTGAAAAAACAGACATTCCTGTGAAAGTCCCTCCATTTACTGGATAAAAATATAGAAAATTATTATTCTTTTCATAAAGTGCAGAATTGGTTGTAGCATCATTTATATCCCAATCGGCATATAAACCACAATAAAGTGATTTGTATGTTTGATTGCTATTGTTTATTATCTTGTAATTCAAAAACACACAATTTTTCAATAAAGAATCATTTGTTGCAATTATCTTTGTTTTCATTAGAAGATCTAATTTATTCTCAAAAGAATAATCATCATTAAACTCTGCTTCTAAAACATCATTATTTGGAAGATATGGATTATAGTTTTTTATTGGAGGGCTTGTGTTTTTGAAATCATTATCAAAAGTAGAGTTACTATCAAGTATATTATCTGATACTTGAAACTCAGAATTACCAATTACAAATGAACCATAAGTTAAAATAGATGGAGAGCCTTTATATGAAAAACCATTTCCTTCTGAGGCATTATTATTATATCCTATTTTCCCATTTCCTGTAGCTGTCATCGTAATATTATCTGTTGAAACATTTAAAAAGTTAGGACTTACAATAATTGGGATGTACTGAAAACCAGTGTAATTATTTTCTAAATCAGTAAATGTAATCTTAACAATAATTTCATAATTTGCAGGAGGATTCTTAATGACTTTTATTGAAAAAGGAGAAAATAAATTGTTCTTTGAACCTAATGTTGCCATATAACCAAAATCCACAGTGTCTTTCAAAACTTCAGCATAGAGAGATTTTGTGCTGATAACAGCTTTAATATTATTTGACGTTTTAAGGTAATTAACAAAATATCCTGTAATATACACGGTATCTTCATTATGTATAATATTTGAATTGTTTTGGTTATAAATATTATTCATCGTCATTACAACAGATGGTTTAGAATAATCAGTAACAGCTCTATATAAATTTACACGCCCTGCTCCAATAAATCCTTTAAAAACAGCATTTGATGGAATTGTGTCAATATTATCTGATGTAACTTTTAATTGCTCTCCTATTTGCAATCCTGTTAATTCTGGATAACGACTTTTTACTAATGCTGCTGCCCCTGAAATTATCGGAGCCGCAAAAGATGTCCCACAAAAAGATGACGTATAAACAGCATTGTCATAAGTGGAAACAATATTTTCTCCTGGTGCGCAAATATCTATATATATTCCAAAATTAGATTGCCCACAATTAGAATTATTATATTTTTTTATATCCTTGTCATTTGTTGCTGCTACACTTAGCACATAATTATAAGAAGCTGGATAAAATGTGGACATATTTCCTGAATTACCTGATGCTGCAACAACTAATGCATTTTTATTAATTGAGGTATACGTAATGACATCTTCTCCAAATCGACTGTATGAATAAGTGCTGCCCCATGAACAATTAATAATACTGCAACCATGTTCAACGGCATAAATAATTCCCTCATAGCCTTTTGTTATATATCCTTGCGCATTAGTTACTTTTACAGAAAGAAACTTGCATTTAAACCCAACTCCAGCCATTCCTGTCCCATTATTAGTTGAAGCAACCGCTATCCCTGCAACCCAGCCACCGTGACAACCATTTGTGCATTGAGGAAAATTATGATTTTCTCCTAAGTCCCAACCTCTGTAATTATCTTTATATCCGTCATTGTCATTATCTATTCCGTCAATAATATCATAGTGATTGTATTTTATGTTAGAGATAAGGTCTGGATGGTCAATATCAACTCCCGTGTCAACTATACCTATAACTACGTTAGTATCTCCTTGGGTAATATCCCACGCTTGGTAAGCTTTTATCATTGAAAGATAATATTGTTGTGCAATCATTGGGTCATTCGTACTAAACAATAGTTCATGAATATAGCGAGGTTCTGCATATTCTATAATTTCTGATTGTAGTAAAATATTTATTGCTTTTTCAATATCTATTTCTGCATTGTAATATAGCTCGTAGATTAAAGAAATATCGGCAAGCTTGTTCCCAGATTTATCTGTTACACTTCTTGGTTGGTTTATATGGGGAAATAATTTATAAAAGTCTACAACACCCAAAGCTTTGAATGCTTCTTTTATTTCTTCGTTATTTATTTCATTATCAAAACATAATTTACGGTATTCTGATTTTATCTTGAAAATGATGTTGTTTTTAACATAGCCGTCTTTACTAATTAATTCTGGCAAATTAAAATGCTTATCTGATGCAAGTAAAGATATATTAGCTATGCAAAGAAATAATAGAATTAATATTTTTAAAGACTGTTTTATAAGCATTATATGTATTTAATTAATAGCAAATTTACCACATATTTTCCAAATCTTTTGCAGTATAAGCATGATTTCTTATAAAATAATAACTATCTGCTTTTTTATTTTTGATTATATAGCTTTTATTTCCAAAGAGCTTAGATAATAACGCAATAGGAAAAAGTATTACATAAAATATCAATGTTAGTAATAATCTTGACATTACATAACCCATTCCTTCTGCAATTTTAAACCATACATAATGGATAAATGTCGTCACTTTATATGATAGCATACTAATAAGTCCTAATACAATCGCTCCTGTAATAAGAAGTTTTATATTTGTGAAAAAATAGATTATTAAGAGAAAGGTTATTATTGTTAAAATCGTTAAGTATTTATTATTTTTCATTTCTTTTAATCTTTTTTTTAAAACAATGTATATATAAATGGAGCTATGGCACTATTTCCTCCAATAACTATCATTAAGCCTATTAATAATAAAACGATAATCATAGGCAATAACCACCACTTTTTTCTTTCTTTAAAAAAATTCCATAAATCAGTTATAAAATCCATATTTATTCTATTTTAAATTTCTTAATAATACTTTCATAAATTTCATTCCCTATAATGTCAATCCCTCTCTGATTAGTGTGTACAAGGTCTATAAAAAGTTCTTCATTATATTTGTCGAAAACATTTGAAAAGTCCTTAAAATTATACTTGTTTGTATCAATATTTGCTAAAATCATTTTTCGCATTTCAATTGCATGCTTACTTTCAAATTTACTTACAAAATTAATTTCTTTGCCCTTTAAAGTCGATTTGTAATAAACCATGGGTTGGAAAAATGCTATGAATTGGGCATTATAAGCTTTTGATATTAATGCCGTTTTTTCAATATTTTTTAAATAATTAAGTGCCGTTTTGCTTCTCCAGTCTTTAGTGTTATAACCTACAGACTCTCTTAAATCGTCTATTTTTCCTAACTTATTACTAAAGTAACTTTTCATTAATACTCTAAGTAAGTTGCTGTTATAGAGATACAGACTAAAGCCTGGGTACTTATTTATATCATACTGTATCAATGGATTGTTTTCCCAAACCATAAAATTATATGGATAGCCCAC
>MEOD01000060.1 GCA_001768555.1 Bacteroidetes bacterium GWF2_29_10 | reverse complement strand
CCTGTAGCAGTTAAAGATACAGAAGAACCTTTACATATAGTTTTGTCTGTCCCTGCGCTAACCGAACATGATGCAGTGGTTACTGAGACTTTTACACTGTCTATTGCCATACAAGCACTAGCATTGTAAACAGAAACATAATACACTGTGTTTATAATTGGTTTAACTGTTATGCTAGCTGTAGTTTTAGATGTACTCCATAAATATGATGTTCCTCCAGTAGCAGTTAATACAGTAGAATCTCCAGAGATTATAGTAACATCAGAACCAGCATTTGCAGTAGGTAAAGAATTAACAGTAACAATTACAGTATCTTCAGCATAGCAAGTACTAGTAGTTCCAGTAACATAATAAGTTGAAGTTATAGCTGGATCTACAGATATTGTTGCTGTTGTAGCTCCTGTGTTCCATAAGTATGAAGTAGCTCCCGTAGCAGTTAAAGAAGTAGAAGAACCATTACATATAGTTTTGTCTATACCAGCATTAATAGTAGGTAAAGGATTAACGGTAACAATTACAGTATCTTTGGCAGTGCAAGCACCAGTAGTTCCAGTAACATAATAAGTTGAAGTTGTAGCTGGATTTACAGATATTGTTGCTGCTGTAGCTCCAGTACTCCATAAGTATGAAGTAGCTCCTGTAGCAGTTAACGATACAGAAGAACCATTACATATAGTTTTGTCTGTCCCTGCGCTAACCGAACATGTAATATCTTGAGGTGTAGAGTATGCTCTAATACATAAATTTCTAGCGTAAGCAGTTCCTCCTCCAATAGCAGTCCAAGAAGCAGCAGTTTTACTAATCCAACATTTACCTGTTTGTATTGTAGGTGTACACCCAGATGCAAGTTCAGTAGTAATAGGATAATTATAAGTAGGAGTACTATATTTTACTCTTATGTAAAAATTATTACCAGCAGTTATGTTAACAGAAGAAGTCAAATCTAATACATGATAGCCAGGATAATCACAAAATTTAGAAACAGTAGCTAAAATTCCAGATGTACTGTCAACAACATCTATTGTAATATTTGCTCCTGCACTATTAACCCAAGTTCCAACTTTATCAATTTTTTCATTAGATTCTGCTGTAAATTTAGTTAATCCATAAGCTACAGAGTCAGTAAAACCGAAACTACTTACCCATCCAAAATTATCATAGTAATATTGTTTTAAATCAGAGTTGTAATCAAGTTTAGATGGGAAATAAGCTACAGAAGTGTTTACTTTTGTGTCATTATACGATATATAAAAATAACCCGATTCACCCCAAGAAGTTCCCCAACTATTTTTTATTATCCAAGCACCAACACCTCCTGCAGTAATTTTAGTATCATCCCAACCTACTAATAGTACAGCATGGTTTGTTGAATTACTACTAACTCCGCCATAGAAATAAGTTTTATCGACAGAATTATAAGATGAGTCCTCCCAACGCATATTAGTGTATAAACCACCATAGTTAAGTAAAGCTTGCTTTAATATCTCTGGAGTATTTACGATAAATCTTGCTTCCATAACAAAAGCAGCAGGGGCTAAGTCAGGATTACAATCATGAACGCTAGTGCTATATACATCAAGACTATCATATATAGGTCCTTTTAGTCTTGATAAATATGCCATAGATTTAAAATAGTTTCCCCCATCACAAGGAGCACTAGTAAACCCGTGGCAATTTTTTAAATTATTTTCAGATAAGTCATAAGTTCCATAACCATTTTTTTTCCAATAAGATTCGATAGACCCCATTGTTGCAAAAGTCCAACAAGCGCCACAAGATCCTTGATTTTTAGGAACTGTAACGAGGTTGTGAGCTCTTAAATCATAAATTGCATCACTAATACTTGGTTCACTTGCAGGAGGAGCAGGTCCAAGAGGTATACCGCCCAATACTTTAGGAGCGTATTTTGCTGCATTTTTTACAATATAGCTAAAATTAGGTTTTTCAGCTGCAGGAATCTCTCCTAATCCGAAACCATCTTTAGTCAATTTTGTTATGTTTTTGTATTTAACAAAATCTTGGTTTAATGGAGCTGATTTAATTAAAATATTTTGAGCAAAACTAGTGTTACTAATAATAAGTAAACTAACAACCATACTCAAAAGTAATTTGGTAAATGTTTTCTCTTTCATAACTAAATGGTATAAATTAGTAAAATTTTGCAACAAATTTATAAATAAGTACCATTAAAAACAAATTTATTTTCAAATAAATCCATTTTTGGTAAAAAATCGTAACTCTGTTTTGATATGTATGATAATCTATATTTTAATTATATGAATCTTTAATTAAAGAAGGATTTCTTATAAAGTAATAAATATGTTATAGTAACACATGCTTGTTTCTTCACAATTTGTCGTTTTATGAGTTTGAATGTTTTTTATTTCCAATTTTAATAAAATATAAATTTCTCTATCCAAATAATTTCAAACTTCAAATAATAGCCTTGTTCTCATTAAAATTCCACAAATATTAACCCATTTTTATGTTGCCTAAGGTATTTGTTATAGAGCTAATAATCATATTATTATCAAATTTATTGATTAATCTATTTAAATAATTTGCATATACCAGTTCTTCAAATGTAGGAGAAAACATAATTATGTGTTTTTGCTGATATTTGTTACAAAATTATAAAAAAAACACAAATTAACAAAATGAATATCATGCAATTATCATCAACTAGAATCTTTTATAGTTGATAATGCATACATTTTATTAATCTGTTAAATAAATAAATAGAAACCTTTTTGGATAACATATAAAATTAATCAAATTTATTAATTTTGAACAAATTCGAATTAACACCATCTTTCTATTTTTTAACTGAACTGTATTTCTCAAAAAAAATAGTTATCCAAATTTTTATTTTGCCTTTTGAGTTTCTTCAATAAATTCAGCTAAAGTATTTATTGATTGCATTATATCTTTACCTTGTTTCGGAGCAACTATCTTAATGCCATATTCTTTTTCAAGCAAAACAATTATTTCTAAAGCATCTATAGAATCTAGCCCTAATCCTTCACCAAATAAAGGAGTTGAAGCATCAATATCAGATGGGCTAATATCCTCCAAATTCAATTGGTCGATTATTTCTAATTTAAGTTTTTCAATTAACTCTTTGTTCATAATTACAAGTTATTTTAATGTTATTTTTTTTAATAAATATAAATCTGCATGATAAATACCTAAACTATCAAACTCAACCCAGCCAGAAATACATAAGGTTGTATTTCCTTCAATAAATAGATTTTCAACATAATTAAAAATAAATTCTTTGTTAAAATTTTTCTGTATTAAAAATAATTCTTCACCTCGAAATCCGTTTCTTATGCAAATTTCACCTGTTATAATATTAGGAAGTGTATAAACAAATACACCTGGACTTGGAATATTCTTTATTGTGTTTTGATATTCAATATCAATTTGTAAAGAGGATGAAAAATTAGACAATATTACTCCTACCTTGTTCTTATCAATAGAAGTTAAATTAATGTCTTTTAATAATACTTCTGAAGCAATAAATCCAAGTTTACATAAGTTTGACATCTTATAAAATTTAGGATAATTAATATTTAAACTTTTATAAATGGACTTAATAAACAAGTTAAAATCATTGTTTTCTGTATAAGAAAATGATTCTATACCATTAACTAAAATAGTATTTTTATTTATTTCTACACGTTTTTGTATATCTATATTAATCATGTTTTTTAAATAATATAGTAGCGTTACATCCTCCAAATCCAGAAGATAGTTTTAAAAGATTTTTAATATTTTTATCTATAAGCTTATCAGATATTAAAATGTCTTCTTCAACACCAAATTCATTAAAACCCAATGTTCTTATGATTTTATTTGATTTCATCGCTTCAATGCTTATTGCTGATTCTAAAATTCCAGAAGCTCCAAGTGTATGACCAAAGTATCCTTTTAAACTATTAACATAAACATTACTAAGACCTGCACGGAATATAGCTTTAGACTCCATGTTATCATTAAATATAGTTGCTGTTCCATGTGCTGAAATAACATCAACAGATGAATTACTATCTAACGTTTTTTTTATAGCTAAAAACAGACCTTCTCCTGTACGTGAAGGACCTGAAATATGGTTAGCGTCATTATTTACCGCACCACTAAATAGTTCTATCTTATCATCTTTTATTATATTTTCTTCATTTGTTAAAATTATTGTTGAAGATGCCTCTCCAAGTGTTAAACCATTTCTTTTTTTATCAAATGGTTTACAAGGTAAACTACTTAACGATAAAAAAGATTGGAAACCAGAAACAATAAATTTAGAAACTATATCAGCACCAATAACAACAGCATTATCATATAACCCCATGTCTATAACTCGTTTGGCTAATAATAATCCTAAAACACCTGAAATACATGCATTAGATACTATCAATGGCGAATTAGGAGAATTGAAAAAATCTCCTATTACTTTAGCTGACGCCCAAAGGTGTATTCGATCTCCATCTCCAAAATTATCAGAATTATAATCAAGCAATTCTATATTACCTTTTGTGCTTGATAAAATAATAATCGTGCGTGGAGATTTAATATCAATATTTGAACCTTTTAAACTTTTAGATATTGATAAAATACATAATTTTTCAAATCTTGTAAAATTAGGGTTATTAGATATTTTATCAAACTCTAAATCTATAAGAGAGTTGTCTATTAAAGATGCATAAAACTCAATGTCTGATAAATTTTTATTATCATGTAATTTAATTCCTGATATATCTGAAATTACATTATGATAATTATCTTTTATTGACCAACCTAACGATGAAATAATATTTATTGATTCTACAAAGACACTCATATCTTATTATAATTCATGACGTTTTTAATTAATACACTAATTAAGACTCCTTTATCAATCCCATTTTGTGTTTCCATGCCATATAAAATTCAGGATTTGTTAGTTCTAATATGCCATCTTTATTTATAAAAACCTGAATACTTCTAGCTGTTAAAACAATTCTATGATCCGATTTTTTATATATTTTATAATCAAAAATAATTTTAGCAGCATCTGTATCAACAAATTTAGTTTCTATAATTATTCTTTCTTCGTATCTTGTTTGTTGTTTATAGTTAATATCTAATTTTACTATTGGAATCATTAAACCATGCTTATAAACATCGTAATATCCTAATTCAAATTCCCTTCCAAAAGACTCACGACCATCCTCAAGATATTTAACATAATTACCATGCCAAACAACATTCATTGAATCAACTTCACTAAATCTAACATTACTCTCCGTGATATTTATTAATTCATTTCCTTTTATAAACATTTTCTAGATATAATTAAAAGATTAAATAGAACTATTTAAATATAGTCATAAAGCAAATAAACAACTTATTATGCTATTTTAAATACAAGTACTTTTACTTTTTATATTTTTGTAAGAAAGTTCCAAAAGATTTTGCAGCCTTTGCATAACTTTCAGAAATGCGGGCACCTGCATCAAAATAAGGAGTGCCACGTGCTAACACTACATCAAATTTTGCCATTACCTTTTTAGGATTAGCTGTTTCTGCAAAAACGATAGTCATACTAACTCGTGCAGGCTTACTATGAATTCCTACATTAAATCCAGGTTCAATAAAATATGTATTAACTATCATTTTATATTTTGTATCTGTTTTAGTATTATCAACAGATACATTGGCTTCGGCTGCATATTTGTTAAATAATGTTTCAAATTTAGGCTCATAACGATTTGCCCTATCATTTATCCAACTTGCTTCCCATTTGTCACCGCTTCCCTTTTCTTTACTATCAGCTTCAAGCTTGTGTTTTTTTACATAATCTTTTTCTGCCATTTTCCCAACTTTAAGATTTTTATAAGTAAATTCAATACCCATAACATTTTCTTCTTTAAAAAACGAGCAATTACCTTCTAATAATTTTATTTTCTGAGAAAATAAAAGTGTACTAAACATAAATGTCACAATAATTAATAAGATTTTTTTCTTCATTTACAATTTTTTTATTATAAATCATATTTATAATTTCCAAAAATAGATATTTTTCGTGAAACTGTTATATTTTTTTTATGATTTCAATTTAATTATTTGAATTAACTAGTATAAAAACTATTTTTTTAAAGATAACCATTTATTGAAATCTTTTTTAGATTGCTTAATTAAATAATATATTCCACCTGCCCAGTAATTTCTGAACCCTACACCTGATGGTTTGGCAATAAGCTTATGATTGAAAATAATATTTCCAGAAGCAATATCAAAAAATGTAATCCAAATAGCCTCTGTATTGTCAAATTTATTTAGAGACTCTATTACAAACAACAACCCTATTTTGTTCGAAGTAGGATTTGCATATCCATTAACTATATTAGATAATTGCTCTTTTGATAAAGAATTCGGCTTTATTTGAACTATATCGTTAATATCAATACGTTCATTCTTTGCAGTTGAACTATCTATATCATATATTATAGTTGATTTTTTAAACGCTCCTTTTAAATCAAATTTTTTACTTTCGTTAATAATAAGATAATTTATGGAATAAAAATAAAGATCTCGTATTTTTTGTAAATCATTAAAATGTTTTGGCAAACCAATAAATTTAACATGAGAAAAATCTATGCCAAACCAAACAATTTCCTTCTCGTTCTTTACTTTTTCAATATTTTGAGCCATTACTTGTAATGACAAAAAAAAGCATAAAATTAAAATAAAATTTTTCATAAAATATTGGATTTAAATTCATTGTTATCCGATAAAAATTCAAAGAGAAGGAGTCAAACTTCCTTTCTCTTTTTTTAGTAGTTTTGTTTAACTAAAAATAAATACTACTATGAGCAAAAGTACATATTTTTTTGGAAATTTCGTTCTCTGATAACTTATTTTCTTTAATGAGACCGTCGTGAAATTTTACAAAATAATTACTTAAATAGTTAATATGTAGTTGTTTGTGTTGGGTGATTTTGTATATTTGCAACATGAAAGTAAAAATAACAGCACAAATAGGATTTGCCGAATAGGCATTATCAAAAAGGGGAAAGTGCCATAGGAAGACCTTCCTACGACGGTTTAGTATTGTTTAAAATCTGCTTGTTGCAAACGTGGTATGGCTTAAGCGACTACGAAGCAGAAGATCAGGTAAATGATCGTATTTCATTCAGCAGATTTGCAGGTATAAGCATGGATGAAAAATTACCAGACCATTCATTAATAAGTAGATTCCGCACAAAACTTACTCAAAGAAATGCTTATGATAAAATATTACAATTGATCAACCATCAACTTGAATCAAAACAGATAATAGTAAAACAAGGGATAAATGTTTTAGCATTTTTAAAAAGCCCCACAGATATTTTCTGTGGGACTTTTTTATAGGATAACCATTCACAATAAAATGCAATTTAAATATGGTTGTTAATTCTATTGTTTTTTTGAAAAAAAATTGATTTACAATTAAATATTTTGTATTTTTACACTCTATTATTTTGTGCAAATCTATAATTTAGATTAACTTGTTGTTGTATTAGCTGTAGTATATATAGTTTGCTATAAATGTAATTTTTAATTAAACAAAAAAATTATGAAAAATTATACTCTTTTTCTTAAAATACCCATAATAATAATTTTATTTATTTTTTATCAATCATTTGTTTTTGCGCAAGTACCTCAATCTAAATTTATTGTAGATGCAGGACATGATGTGTCTATAAACAATGGAGGAAATATTAAATTGACCGTAAAAATAAATGATGGGGATGGTATGGGTGTTGGTCAATTTGTTGGTTTTACTTACCAAGGTCGAATTGCTGACCATTTTTATTATTCCTCAAATTATGCAACTAATTGGAAACAGGCAAAAGCTGATTGTGAAAATAGTCTTGGGCATTTAGTAACTATTGGAGATGTTACAGAAAACAATCTTGTATATGCTATTGTTTCTGGGGTTACTGACCATGCTTTTATTGGACTTACGGATGAATTAGCCGAGGGAACTTGGAGATGGGTAACTTTTGAGCCATTCATTTATAAAAATTGGTATGGTGGTTATCCTAATGGAGGAACAGGGAAAAACTATGCTTTCATGTATAATAATGGGAACAAGCAATGGATGGATGATGCTGCTACAACTTCGCGTAGATTTATTTTAGAAATGGAACCAACAATTAAATACAAGTGGAGTACAGGAGGAACTTCTAGTTCTATTACTGTGAGTCCTCAAATTACAACAACATACACTGTCACTATAACTGTTAATGGTCGGGAAGAAACAGACAATGTTGTTGTTACTGTTAATAACCCTTTGTTGTATGCAGGGGTTGACCAAACTATTATATCAGGCAAAAATGCAAAACTTTCCGCTTCTGGTGGTGATGGAAATTATACTTGGAGTAATGGGGAGTATTACACAAATATTGTTGTTGCTCCGACAAAAACAACTACGTACATTCTTATGGATGGAAGTGGAAAAAGTGATAATGTTGTTATATTTGTAAATCCTTCTTCAGGCGCTAATGCTGGAGGAGATATTACTATTTGTAATGGGGCTACTGCTACTTTAAATGCGAAAACAGCTGATACTTGGACTTGGAGTACTGGTGCTAAAACACAACAAATTAATGTAGCTCCCACTAAAACTACTACTTACACTCTTACTGTAAAAATTGGGGCCACTACATCAACTGATAATGTAGTTGTAACTGTAAGTCCTAAAGCTGTGATTAGTGCTGGATATGATGCTATAACAAACAATGGAACCGCCGTAAATTTATCTGCATCTATTAATGTAAATGATGGAACTGGTATCGGATATATTGAAAATTTTGTTTATAGAGGCCGCATTGGTGATAACTTCTATTATTCTGCAAATAATGCAGATACTTGGGAAAATGCAAATTCGTTATGTACATTTAATCAAGGACATCTTGTTACTATAAGTTCTGATGCAGAAAATGATTTAGTATATACTATTGTTTCTGGTGTAACAGATCATGGATTCATTGGGCTTACTGACAAGCAAGGAGAAAATACTTTCCGTTGGGTTACACGTGAACCTTATTCATATACAAAGTGGTATGGAGGTTATCCTAATAATTCAGGAAATAAAGACTATGTATTTATGTATAATAATGGTAATAAACAATGGATGGATGATGCTGCATCTACAAAAAGAAAATATACAATGGAAATAGAGCCAGATATTAAGTACAAATGGAATACAAATGAATTTAAAAAAACAATATCTGTTAAACCTGGTTACACAACAACTTATAATCTTTCTGTTACCGTTAACGGATGTATGTCAACGGATGATGTTGTCGTTAACGTTTTAAATCCATCTTTGTATGCTGGGCCTGATCAAACTATAGTAAAAGGAAAATCTGCTAATTTAGAAGCATCTGGGAGTTCTGGTAAATATAAATGGAGCACGGGAGAAGAATATGCAAATATTACTGTATATCCAACTGTGACAACAACTTATACCGTTTATGACAATTTAGCTAATGCTGATGATGTGGTAATATATGTAACAAATTCTACATCAGCAAATGCTGGGCCTAATGTTACTATTTGCAATGGAAACGCTACAACACTTACAGCAACAGGAGGAACTGCTTTTTCTTGGAGTACAAAGGAAACTACTGCATCTATAACAGTGCAACCAACAACAACAACAACATACGTAGTTACTGTAACTAAATCTGGGATAACTTCTTCTGATGCACTTGTAGTTACTGTATCCCCTTCATTTATTCCTGATGCAGGAAAAGATGTAGGAATTAACAACGGTGCTTCAGCCACTCTTACTGCATCAATTAACATTGGTGATGCAACAGGTATAGGAACAATACCAGGCTTTACTTATCAAGGAAAAATTAATGAAAATTATTATTATTCATCTAATTATACTGACACGTGGTTAAATGCTAAAAAAGCTTGTGAAGATAATAATGGACATTTAGTAACAATCTCTTCTGATGCAGAGAATAATTTAGTTTATGCTATCGTTTCTGGTGTTACAGACAATGCATTTATTGGGCTTACTGATCAAGTTTCTGAAGGTGTATGGCGTTGGGTTACTCGTGAACCTTATACAACCTATACAAAATGGTATGGTGGATATCCTAACAACTCTGGAAATAAAGATTATGTTTTTATGTACAATAATGGAAATAAACAATGGATGGATGATGCTGCTTCTATCTCTCGTAGGTTTATTCTTGAAGTAGAGCCTGATATTAAATATAATTGGAGCACAGGGGAGTCTACAAAATCCATATCTGTAAAACCTAATAGAACTACAACTTACTATATTACCGCAACTGTTAATGGATGTCAAAAATATGATAATGTTGTAGTTACTGTTAATAATGCTTCTGTTTATGCAGGTGAGGATGTTACTATCTATAAAGGAAATAATACAGAGCTTATTGCATCTGGTGGTGACGGAAATTATACTTGGTTAACTTCTCCTAATCAGAATTTAAAAAATATTGTTGTTGCTCCTACAATTACAACAGAATATACGGTTTTGGATGGAAAAAATGATGGAGATAAAGTTATGGTTTATGTAATTAATGCTCCTGGCGCTAATGCCGGACCTGATTATTCTATATGCAAAGGAAGTTCTGTAACTCTTAAAGGGTCGGGGGGAGGAACTTATACTTGGAGTACAGGAGCTACAACCCAAAATATAACTGTAAATCCAAATGTAACTACTACTTATATTCTTACTGTTGTTAAATCAGGCCTTACTACTACCGATAATGCTGTTGTTACCGTAAGTCCTAATTTTGTTGCAGATGCGGGGACTGATGTTGTTATTACTAGAGGAAATCCAGTTACTCTTAATGCAAATATTAATGGAGGACTTGGTAGTATTGATAATTTTGTTTATAGAAACAAAATTGGAAATAATTATTATTACTCTTCTAATTTTGATGCTACTTGGTCCAATGCAAAATACGCTTGTGAACAAAATAATGGACACCTTGTTACCATTAGTTCTGATGCTGAAAACGATTTGGTTTACTCTATAGTTTCAGGAGTTACTGATCATGGATTTATTGGATTAACTGATGAAAAAGCAGAAAATACTTTCCGTTGGGTTACACGTGAACCATACAGCTATACTAAATGGTATGGGGGATACCCTAATAATTCAGGAAACAAGGATTATGTATTTATGTATAATAATGGAAATAAACAATGGATGGATGATGCTGCTACTACAAAAAGAAAATTCACAATGGAAATAGAGCCTAAAATAAATTATGAATGGAGTACTGGCAACACTTCTAAATCAATAACTCTTAAACCATCTGTCTCAACAATGTATAATGTTACTATTACAAGTAATGCTTGTACTGCAACAAGTATGGTATATGTATCCGTAACTGGTACAAATGCTTATGCTGGTGAAGATATTACTATATGTAAAGGTGCACAAGCAACTTTAACTGCTTTGCCTGATAATGCTGATGAATATTCTTGGAGCACTAAAGAAATTACTCAATCTATTAAAGTTTCTCCTACTGTTAATACAACTTATAAATTAACACTTACTAATGGAGGGGTAACTACTTCTGACGAAGTTGCTGTCATTATTGCAGCTCCTTCTGTTGATGCGGGAATAGATCTAACAAATTATTCAGATTGTCCGGTTACTCTTACTGCTACTGGTGCTAATGCCTATAATTGGAATACTGGCGAAAAAACGGCTTCCATAATTGTAAAACCTACTGTAACTTCAACTTATAAAGTTACTGGAACTGATAAAAATGGTTGTACAGCATCTGATCAAGCAAAGGTGACTGTTAATAATACTTCTCCAGCTGATGCTGGAGCTGATAAAGCTCTTTGCTTTGGTAATACTGTTCAACTTACTGCTAAGGGGGGATCTGCATATATTTGGAGTAATGGAAGTACAACTCCATCTATAGATGTGGGACCTACTGTTACTAGCAAATATAAAGTTACTGTTACTATTGCTAATGAATGTAGTGGAATGGATAGTGTAACTGTTACTGTTTATAAAACAACTCCTGACGCTGGAGTTGATCAAATAATCCCTATCGGAAGCTCTGCCGTACTTATTGCTACTGGTGCTGATTTTTACACATGGATTAACAAAAACACAGGAGCAACTGTATCTTCTGGAGCCAAAATTACTGTAAAACCTACAGTTACCACAACTTATGTTGTAAATGGACTTAAAAATGGTTGTTCAGGATCAGATGAAGTTATTGTTAATGTGAAAAGTGTTATTGCTAATGCTGGACCAGATATGACTATATGTAAAGGTACTACTGTTACTATTAATGGCTCTGGTGGAACTATTTATAAATGGAGTAATGGGGACTCTACAGCTTCAATAACTGTTAAACCTAATGTTACAACTACCTACACATTATCAATAGACAAAGGGGGAACTACAGATGAAGATTTTATGGTTGTATATGTTACAACAAAAATTATTCTTGATGCTGGACCTGACCAAACTATTCCTGAAGGTGCCACAGCTCAATTAATTGTATCTGGTTGGGGAACATATCAATGGAGTACAGGATCTTCTAATGATACTATAAATGTATCTCCTACAAAAACTACTACATATAGTGTTACTGCTACATCTAGTGCTTGCACTGGTGTTGACCAGGTTACTGTGGTTGTTAATCCTAAAATAATTGTTGATGCGGGAATAGATCAAACTACTTGTAAAGGTGGTTCTGTTGAGCTTACTGCTTCTGGTGCTGATAATTATACATGGAATACAGGTGAACAAAAAGCTACTATAAGTGTAAGCCCTACTGTTACTACAACTTATAGGGTAACCGGAGAAAAAGGAGGGTCCACTGATACTGATTTGGTTGTTGTTGTTGTTGCAACTAAAATTACTGTAACAGCTAGCTCAGATATTACCATATGTAGTGGAAATGCAAAATTAACAGCTTCTGGAGCATCTACATATTCTTGGTCTAATGGAGGGACTACGTCTTCAATTACAGTAAAACCAACTGTTCGTACCACTTATTATGTTACAGGAACATCTGGTTCATGCACTGCCAAAGATAATGTTATTGTTACGCCTGTACTCGCCATAACTGCCGATGCAGGTCCTGATGATACTATGTGTAAATCTGATAGCATTATTCTTAATGCTTCTGGTGGAACTGATTATAAATGGAGCACTGGTGCTACTACTGCTTCAACAACAGTAAAACCAACTACAAATACTACATTTACCGTTACTGTTACAGGATGGGGATGTAACGCAACTGATAATGTTAAAATTACTATTATAAATACCGTACCTGCTAATGCTGGTACTGACCAAACTATTAATTATGGACAATCGGTTACTCTTACTGCAACTGGCGGAAAAACTTATAAATGGAGTACTGGAAAAACTACATCAACTATAAATGTTAATCCTACAGTGAAAACTACATATACGGTTACTGCTTATTGGGGAACTTGCACTGGAATTGATAAAGTTGTTGTTACTGTAAAAAGTTCTGCTCTTGCCGACGCCGGTCCTGACAAAACTATATGTGATGGTGAACAAGCTATATTAGTAGCAAAAGGAGGAAATACTTATGTATGGAGTACGGGTTGGACTCTTGATTCTCTGTTTGTTTCTCCTTCTATTACTACAACATATTCTGTAACTGTTACTGGAACTGCTGGTGCTACTGATAGTGATTATGCTGTAGTTTATGTGAATCCAATACCTACTGTTGATGCAGGGGCTAATAAAACTATTAATATTGGTGATAATATTATACTTACAGCAACAGGAGCTGATACTTATATATGGAGCACAACTGCAACAACAAGTTCTATAACTGTTGCTCCAACATCTAAAACTACTTACAAAGTTACAGGATACAGTGCTGGTTGTTCTGCTTCTGATAATGTGGTGGTATCCGTTACAAATAATGTAGTTGCGGATGCTGGTCCTGACAAAACTATATGCGAAGGAAATTCTACAACAATTACTGGAACAGGTAATGGAACTTATAAATGGAGTACTGGTGCCACTACTGCTTCAATAATTGTAAATCCTACAAAAACAACTACATACACACTTGTTGTTACTAATTCTGGAAATACTGCTAGTGATGATATGGTTGTATTCGTTAATTCTATTCCTTCCGCGGATGCTGGAGCTGACATAACTATATTAAATGGAACGTCTGGAACTCTTACTGCATCAGGTGGAGATTCTTATCTTTGGAATAATTCTAACACTAATGCCTCCATAACTGTAAGCCCTACTACAAATACAACATACAAAGTTACTGTTACTAAGAGCTCTTGTACCGCATCTGATCAGGTTGTTGTATTTGTTACTGACCAAGTAATTGCTGATGCAGGTCCTAATAAAACTGTTTGTAAAGGAGAAACGACCACTTTAACAGGAAATGGCGGAACTGTTTACTCTTGGAGTAATCTTGCTACCACTCAAACAATTTCCGTAACTCCTAATTTAACAACAACTTATTATTTGACTGTAAGCCATAATGGCAAAAGTGATACAGACTTTGCTATTGTATATGTAAATCCAATTCCATCAGCTGATGCTGGATCTGATAAAACTATTGAAATAGGTGATAATACTACTTTAACTGCATCTGGAGGAACTGTTTATTCTTGGTCAACATCTCAAACATCTCAAACAATTACTGTAAATCCTACTGTTAATTCAAATTATAGTGTGACTGTAACTTTTAGTGGTTGTTCTGCTTCTGATAATGTAAATGTCATTGTTATACCTAAACTAACCGTAGATGCAGGTTCTGATGAATCCATTTGCTTTGGAGAAAACACTACATTAACTGTTGTATCGAATGGTTCTGTAAAATGGAGCAATAATTCTACTAATAAATCAATTACTGTATCTCCTTCAATTACAACAACGTATACTGTTACAGTATCAAATGGAACTAATTCAAAAACAGATGATGTTATAGTTTTCGTAATTCCTCTTCCTAATGTTTACGCAGGAAAGGATATTAAAATTAATCAGGGTACAACTACAACCATAAATGTAACTGGTGCTAATTCTTATAAATGGAATGATAATAGTTCTATGGATTATATTGTTGTAGCACCAACAATTCAAACAACTTATTCTGTTACTGGATATATTAATAATTGTTCTGCCTCTGATGAAGTTGTTGTAAGTATTCGTCCGCCTTATGCTGGACCTGATAAAACTATTTGTCAGGGACAATCCGTTACATTGACTGCATTAGATGCTGATTCTTATCTTTGGAGCACAGGAGAAACAACTAAATCTATTATTGTAAAACCTAGTGCAACTAAAAATTATTCCATAACAGTTGATAATAATGGAGCTAAAGATGAAGCTGTTGCTATTGTTACAGTTTTTGACGCTCCTTTAGTTTATGTTACTGATGATAAAACAATATGCCAAGGAGAGGAAGTTAATTTATATGCTACTGATGGAGACTCTTATTTATGGAATGATGGAGATACTAGTTCTTTTAGAAAAATAAAGCCTCTAGTAACTCAACAATATTATGTAACCGTTACTAAAAATGGTTGTTCTGCTTCTGAAAATGTAAATATTAAAGTTCTAAACAATCCTTATATTGAACTAGGCAATCCAAAAACTATTTGTGCAGGAAATAGAACTCTAATTAAAGCAACTCAAGCTGATAAATATATTTGGAATAATGGAGAAACTAAATCTTATATCATTGTCTACCCAACTGTTAACACTACTTATTATTTAACTGCATTTAATACAGATGGTTGTTCTGCTTCTGACAATATTGTAGTTAACGCAACTGCATTACCTAATGTTGATGCAGGAAGTGATAAAACTATTTGCGACGGAAATGCTGTAACATTAAATGCTTCTGGTGCTACCAATTATTATTGGAGTAACGGAATGAGTGTCGCAAGTATTACAGTAGCTCCTACAGAAACTACTGTGTATTCTGTTGCTGGATATAATAATGGTTGTTATAATTATGATTATGTTACTGTCGTTGTAAATATTAAGGCTGACAATATTAAACCGATCAAGGATATTTATATTAATAAAGGAGATTCTGCATTTATTATTGCTCCTTATGCCGATTCTTACAAATGGAACACTGGCGCAATTAATCAAGTTCTTAAATTAAAACCAACGGTAAATACTACATATACTCTTACAATGACAATAAATTCTTGCTTTTATACTGATGATGTTTGTGTTAATATTATGAATAAAATAACAGTAGACGCTGGAAACAACCAAACTATTTGTGATGGAGGGAATGCTACTTTAATTGCTTCTGGAGCTACAACATACAAATGGAGTAATGGAGCAACTTCTGCAAAAATAATAGTAAACCCTGCTGTTAGTACAACATATGCTGTTACTGGATATTCTAATGGGGCTTCTGCTTCTGATATTGTGGTTGTTAATATTACAGAACCTTTAAGTACCTATGCTGGCGAAGATGTTATTATATGTAAAGGTGGTAAAGCATATCTCTCTGCAATAGGTGGTGATAAGTTCTTGTGGAGCAATGATAGTATCTCCCAAAATATTGTGGTGTCTCCTTCTTTAAAAACAACTTATACTATTACTGCTCATTCTGGAACATGTTCTGCTACTGACAACGTGGTTGTTGATGTTCAAACTAAAATACAGGCTTATGCAGGTGAAGATGTAACAATATGTAGGGACGAACAGGTAAAACTTAGTTCTATTGGTGGTGAATCTTATAAGTGGAATTCTGGACAAACAACACAAACAATTTCTGTAAGCCCTAATAATTCTTACACATATATTGTTACTGCGTATTCTAATGGTTGTACTGCCACAGACGATGTTATTATTACAATTAAGCAAAATCCAGTAATATCTGTTCCTTCTGTAATATCTATTTGCAAAAATATGCCTACTCTTATTTCTGCATCTGGTGGTGATAATTATTTCTGGTCATCAGGACAAACAACTCAAAGCATAACAGTTGAGCCTACTAACAATAGCATATATAATGTTACTGCTTATAAAAACAATTGTCAGGCAACAAAGAGTGTCAATGTTATAGTTAATCCTGCTTTAAGCCTTAGTGCTGGAGATGATGTTACTATATGCAAAAATGTTGCTTTTACTCTTAAAGCTTCTGGCGCAACAACTTATTCTTGGAGCACAGGCAGTTCTACTGCGGCTATTAATATTAATCCAACAAACACAACTATATATAAAGTTACAGGTTATGCTGGTGATTGTTATGCTACTGATGAAGTAACTGTATCTGTAGTTTCAAGTATAGTGGCAAAAGCTGGTGAAGATCAATATATTTGTAATAATGGCAAAACTATACTAACTGGTTCTGGTGGTAGTTCGTATTCTTGGAACACAGGTCAAATAACTCAAAGTATTACTGTTTATCCAACAAAAGATACAATATTTATACTAACTGTAACATCTGGGGCAACATGTACTTCTATTGATACTGCAAAAATATATGTTAGAAATGATGTGTTTTTTACTGCAGGAGAAGATATGGTTGTTTGTCAGGGAGATTCTGCTCATTTGTATGCAAGAGGTTTCGGTGACTTTATTTGGAATAATGGAATGACTAAAAATATAATTTCAGTGATACCACAACAAACAACCACTTATACCGTGACACTGAAAACAGGAGCTTGTGTTAAAACTGATGATGTTGTTGTAAACGTTGTTAAAAAAGAAGATTTGTCAATAACAACTTCTCTAAATGAATATTATTGCTTAAATGATGAAGATATCATTCTGTCTGCAATCCCTGAAAATGGCAATTTTTATGGAATAGGAATAACAGGAAATACGTTTTCTCCTTCAATAGCTAACATTGGTATTCACAATATTGTTTATCGAAAAGACACTGTTAACGATTTTACATTAAATATATTTAAAGATGACTTTAGTGAAGATAAGAATTGGACAGGTTATGGGGATATATGGGAAAGAGGTTATGCTGTACAATCTTCCAACTGTGAAGGTGAACAGTCTCAATCTTATGATGTTTCTCCATCACAAGACAATTATATTTTAGGTACTCATATCGGCTCATGTTATGACAATGGATTGTTTGGAACTT
>MEOD01000059.1 GCA_001768555.1 Bacteroidetes bacterium GWF2_29_10 | reverse complement strand
ATATACAAAATTATTTAACACAAACAACTGTTTGTTAATAATTTATGTAATTATTTTATGAAATTTTGCCTTGCAACGGTCTCGTACTTATTGCAACGGTCTCATCTTAAAATAAATTTACCATGCCTTCCATAATTTTAATTTTACGTATAAATCTATTTTATAACAAGACAATTAGGGATTGCTGTTTATTATTGGTATAGTAAAAGTAAATACTGTTTTAATAAAAGGCTCAGAGAAGTATTCTATTTTTCCATTATGGTTTTCTACAATTGTTTTTACAATTGCTAAACCTAATCCTGTACCAGTTGTTTTAGTTGTAAAATAAGGATTAAATATTTTTTCTTTCATTTCTAGAGGTACACCAGGTCCATTATCCTCAATGTTTATTTCAAAAAGGTTCTCTTTTTTTAATAAAATTATTTTAATTAAAGGCTCTTCTATATTTTCTAATGCATTTGCAGAATTTTTTACAAGATTATTAAGTACAGAAATTAGTTGTGTTTTATCATAGAATATATAATCAAAGTCACTAATATTAACATTAAAAATAGTGAATTTAATTTTCTCATTAGGCAGGTATAAATCAAAATGTTGATAAATAAACTCTTTTAAAAGTATTTTTTCTTTTTCTGTTTTTGCATGAAACTTAGCAAACTCAGAAAAAGCATTAGCTATAGAAGCTATGGAATCTATTTGTTCGATAATAGAATTTGCAGATTTATTAAATTTACTTTCCCAATTTTCATTTTTATCTATAATTATTTTCTGCAAATATTGAAGGTTTAGTTTCATTGGAGTTAGTGGATTTTTTATCTCATGAGCTATTTGTCTGGCCATTTCTCTCCAGGCGGACTCTCTTTCAGACTTAGCTAGTTTACTCGCACTAATGATTAACTCGTCAACAAGGCGATTATACTCATTAATAAGTTGTCCGATTTCGTCTTGTTTATTCCATTCTATTTTTTCATTTTTTATTCCTATTTTTATATTTCTCAGTTTTTCTTTAATTATGGACAATGGTTTTGTTATTCTTGTTGAAATAAATACTGCAATTGATATTGCTAGCATAATTAACAGTGTATATATGTTTATAGTTGTTATTACAAAAGAATAAAGCTCTTTTTTCATATCCGTTTCTTTTGCAAAATAGGGAATGTTTAAGTATGCTATAGTTTTGTTTTGATAGTTTCTTATAGGCATATATGAAGAGTTGTATTTTAATTTACCTATATTTTCATCCAATATAATAAAAGTTTTATTATTATAAATAAAATCTCTATAAACATTAGGGTTTATCATCATTCCGGCAAATCCTTCTTCGAAAATTTGAGGTCTTGATGATATTAATAATTTTCCATTACTATCATACATATTAATATCTGTCGCAAACAGATTTGCTAGTTGTAATATATGCTCAGAAAATAGATCATAGTCATTTACAGACAAATCAGATTGCTGGAAAAATGTTTTTTCTAATTCAGATAATATTGATTGAGATTTAGTTTTTAGTTCTTTATTGTTTTGTATTTCAAAAGTTCGGTTTATAAATGTTATTGTAACAAACATCATTAGTAGGAAAGAGCAAATTACAAGAAATATCATATACATCCTAATTTTGTCTTTTAATGACATCCTTTTAGTCAATATCATTTTCATATTATTAGCAAAATAATAGACAAACAACACAAACAATAATAGAATAAAAATAAAAGTAAAAGGGTTTATATATTCAATAATGTCCTTATTTTTAATGCTTACAACAATAGTGTTTACATCATCAAGCTTATATATCAAATGAGAGTAATTGTTTTTATTCAAAAACAATATTTCTTCAGAATTTGCAGTATCTTTTTTTAAGCTAATATCATAAAAATAAGAGCCGTATCTGTGCACCAAGTCATTGTTTTTGTATTTTGCATAAGAATATTTAGATATCCCCGAAAACTCTTTATATAACTCTAAATTCATTAATAAATCGGGATATCCTGGATCTTTTGCAATAACTTTAGAATCAAATTCTATAAATAAAAATGAAGTAGAATTTACATGAGGATATTCCAAAATAGCCAAATAACTCTTCCTACCAGTGCCATAGTCTAGAAAATAGAAATCTGGACAAATAGTTTTTATTCCAAAATCTTTAACTATATTTTTAAAGAATTGTATACAATTTTTTTGTTGATTAAGATGTTTGATAAAAAGTCTATCATTTTGATTACAGATAGTTATTTGAAAATCATATCTTGAAAAGTATCCATTAACATATTTTTGTTGTAATCTTTTTCTTATAATTTGTTGTATTTTGTCAGTATTATTTATGTAATTACATATAATCTCGTCATCAAGAATTTTTGTTCTTAGATCAATAAAGAAAAATTCAGCTAAAGGATCATGTTCATCTGCTAATTTTAGAGCTATAGTTTTTCTATAGTTAAGCTCTTTAATATTATTATTGAAATTAATTATATAAGAAAATATTATTGAAACTGCAGCAATGAATATTATATGCTTAAGAAAAAAACCTTTATAATTAGAGATAGAGAACAGCCTGAATATATAAATGACAATAGAATAAATTAAGATTGGAATTATTTGTTCTGTTATATTTTTATTGTAAAAAATAATTACAGATACAATATTTAGAGCCAATAATGTAATTATAAATATTTTAGTTGAGATATCCTTAAATAGAAATATGCTTAAACGAGTGCAATAATATATTATTGCTGTAATAAGAATAATAACAATGCTTATTATAAAGGCCGAATTATCAATTTCATTAGAGTAATTTAACAAATCAAAATTTAGTTTTGAGTTTGTAATTATATTGTTTATTAACTCAATATTTAGTATGAAAATAATAAATGTAATAAAAAGAGTTACAATAGAAAATATTAATTTTTTATTTGGTTTTAGAAGGACTTTTCTTAATAAAATTCTAGCTGTTACTTGTATTATGTATAAAAGAAAAATAAGATTAAAAATAAGATCTCCTATTGAAGGAATGAAATATGATATTGCAAAATATTTTGGAGAAAAATAAGATAGTTCGTAAACAAAATGTGGATATTTAAAATAGAAACTAATAAACCGAAGTAATATTACAATTAAAATTATTATAGATTTTGACTTTAATATATTTATTAAATTATCAACAAAAAATAGAATAGATGAGACAATGAGTATGTAAATAAATAACATTAACAATTCTGTATGCTGATCTTTTGGAATTGTCTTTTTTGTTAATGAAAAAATATATTTACCATCTGCATTTGATATTTTATTGTCAGAAATACTTTTCGTTATATTTAATTTATTGTCAGAAGTTAGATATTTTGATATTTTATTTTCAAGATAATTGTTTTCATAACGAAAATCTGTTTGCAATAAAATTAGTCCTATTTTAAACAAATTTTCTTTTTTATTAATCTTAAAATAGTACAATCCATTTTTCAATTGAAGTAACCCAGAAGAGTCTTTTTCTGGATAATATAAATTTTGAATAGGAGTTTTATCGTCAGACCAATATAATAGATTCTGTTGGTCATAAACAAAAAAGGACATGTCATTTGCAACTAAATGACTGTTTTTATAATTCAAGTATTTATGAAGAGAGCTATCTGTATTTTTGTAAGTGCTATCAAATTCTAAAAAAATAGAATTTATTAATTTTTCTCTTTCTAAAAATCTTTCTTGAATATGCTTATGTTCTTTGCTTATATCATTGTAAAAGAACCAGCCTTTATTTAACAACAAACTAATTATTGAAATAAAAGCAGCAAAAACTAAACTATAAATTAACTTTTTATTTTGAATTATTTTTCTCAAATCATATCTATTTAGAAAACTAACAAATATACATTAAAATTAATATTTACATTTAATATTTTCCTAAATAAATATTGAGTGATTTAGCACAATAATATATTTTGCTTTAGAAATATAGTTATTCTCTTATAATTTTTTATAAAGAATAAGTAACTCCTATAATAAAGTTTAACTTTTGAGAAGGATAGTTTCCCCAGAAGTAGTTGCGCCCATTAGTAAAATTATTGATATTCACAAAAGCAGAAATAACATTGGAATATCTATATTCACAAGACAAATTGAAGTCTAAATAAGGTTTTAATTTATTATTATTATATTTTATTGAGAAAGGAGGATTTATGGTATCCATAGTGTTAATAACCGTTTCTGCAAAACGGAAAGCCCTTTCTCCTTTATACATAAAGGTACCTTTAACTGTTACTTTTTTATTTATACGGTATTCAGAAAAAAGACCTATATCCAATGTTGGTTTTTGCCAAGCTTCTATAGTATCATCTAAAGAATAATTATAAAAAACACCTTCTATTCCACAATTAATTTTATCTTTTATTAAGAAATTAACACTCCCTTTTAATTTAAGGATATCAGCGTTAGAATATGTTAGAGAAAATTGATTGTTGGCAATATTGTTTTCTGGATTTACAAAGAAATACATATTGTCATATTGGCTTAGGTCTGCAGAAAAATTATAATATATTTTTGGAGTAATATTTCCTTTTATTCCTCCAAAGAAGCTAATTTTTTTATTAGGACTTTCTATTGAGTCATTATATATAAAATAAGGGTTTTCCTGTGTAATTGACTTATAAGTTAACTGTTCATACTTCCCAGATACCCCACCATAAGGAACAAAAATATCAGAGACATTAAAACTAACATTTAATTCAGGGGAGAAATAGTAATTGCTATTATTATTTTTAAATGATACATAATTGTTTAACCCAACGAGTATAGAAACAGCATCTTTATTAATGCTAAAATAAGGCTGCCCAAACAATACACTTTCTTCTCTTGTTGTTTTATTTGCAGTATCTTTATTCTTATCTTTATTATAGTTAAAATCTAAGTTAATTCCATAAGTGTAGTTATCAAATGTTGAATTACGTTTATTTATTTTGTTGATATTATTGCTTATTTTATAATTGTTTTCGGTCAAATCATAATTATCTGCATAAATATAATGAGCAATCTGTGTTTTATAATTAATTTTACCTGTATCAGGAGCATTATTAGCTATTCCCACTTTAGTATTTAATCCCCAAAAATACTGTTTAAAATCATTTTTTTTAATTAAATCAAACTGAGGTCTAATTAAATCTGAGAAATTCTCATCATAACCATAATAATTCAAAACATTTCGTTCAAAGTCTATATTTCCTGATAATATATAATTTTTATTATATTTTTTGCCGTAAACACCTGCACTATTATTTGAATACTCAGGATAATAAGTTTCTTTTATTTTTCCTTTAGAAGATAAATGTTTTATATAACCTCCAGCATTAAACTTTTTAGAGCGCAAGTTATTAATATATAATTCAGCAAGAGGGGTAGTATAATTACCAAATCCTAATTTTAAATAAGAATTATAAAGTTTAGTTAAGCTTTCTCCTCCTACTTTTAGAGGTTTTATTGTATCAATATTAAATACAGTTTTGAAATGAGGAGCAAGAATACGAAAATTAACATTTCTATTAAGATTAAACGTATCTTTTATTTGAGGATCATTACTTAATTTTTCAGCTTCAATAACTGTTGGTTCATAAGTTTTTATAACAAAAATTTCTTCATTATGAAGCACCGCAGTATCCTTATTCTGAGCTTTAGCAGAAAGGATTAAAATTATTGAAAAAGTAACAAAAAATAAAAATTTATTATATATCATCTGGGTTAATTGTTTTAGATTTATTTTTTTTTGCCTTTATTTCTATATTTTCATTTTTCTTTTCATCTTTATTATCATTAGATAATACTTGATTATTATAATCATCACCATCTTTTGGCTTGACTGGATTTGTGTTATCATTTTTATCCTCTGGAGCCACTTTATCTTCAGGAACAACGGGATTAATAATGCTTTCATTTTCTAAAGGCATTATTTGATTGGTAGAGTCATTCTTTTCTTCTGGGATTACTTGATTATTGTTTTCTTCTGTACTGTTATCATTATCAGGAATTACCTCAATTTGGTCTATTGGTTCTCCTTCCTTTTCTTCAGGAGAAATTTGTTCGTTATTTTTATTATTTATTAAAGTATCTTTTTCCCCTTTTTCAAATTCGTTATCATTAAAAATGATTTCATCGTTATTATCTCCAAATTGTGTTTTTAGTTTTTCCTCTTCTTCTTTTTTCTGTTTTATTTTTTCTTCTTCTATAATTTTATCAAGTTTCTCTTGTGCAATTTTAACAAGATCTTCTCCTTCATAATTATCAATAATACTTTTAAGAGTATGTTGAGCTTGGAAGAAATTTTCTTTTTTTACATAGTTTTCAGCAAGCAAAATAAAACTTTTAGCAATCCAGTAGTCATATGAAGGAACCTGATTAATTATTTCAAAAATTAATTTTTCTGACTCATCATAATTCCCTTTCAGATATTCTATATATGCAATATTATATTGAGCCTCTGCTCCTAATTCGCTTTTAGTTAATTTTGTTGTGGCAATAAATCTTTCATAAGAAGAATCTAAGTCATTATTTTTTAAAAAAGCTGTACCTATCATAAAATAAGCTTCAGCAACAGTTTCATTATTTAATTTATCCAAATCTAATAGCCTTTTTCCTACAGTAATTGTTGAATCAAAGTTATTAGAAAAGTAGTTTGATTTTAACAAACCTCTTCTTGCTTCTACAAGGCTATTAGCAAACTCAGCATCTTTTTCCAAACGAGAATATATTACTATTGCTTCCTTATAGTTTTTTAGTTTTTCTAAATATATATAACCTGCATTAATAAGTGATTTTTCAGTAAATCGGTTAAATGATTTATTTATTACAAAATTATATCCTTCAAGAGCTTGTTCGAAATTATCACTTTTCATTTCACATTCTGCTCTATAAAAATTTCCTTCTACTTGAAAAAAAGCATACGGAAATTTTTGCAAATAATCAGTAAAACCTGCAATTGCTCCGTTGCAATCACCACTCATATATCTATTTTCTATTGCAGAATATGTTAAAGAATCTTGTTCGGCATCAGAAACACTAGCAAAAGGAAGAACTTTTACGTATTTAAAGAACTCTTCAACGCTATCCAGCTCTACATAAATATTTTTTATAGTAACAAGAGCTTCTTTTGATTGTATAGTACCAGGATATTCTCCAACTAATCGTTTTAAAGAGTTAAGAGAAGCTCTATCATCTTGAAGATTATAGTGTATAAGTCCTAATTTTAATAATGAATTTTTATAAAAACTACTGTTTCTATAATTATCAACAATATTAGCGAAGTATTTAATAGCTTCATTTTGCTTATTTATTATAATGTATGATTCTCCTAAATCATACAGAGCATCATCATAATAAGCAGATTGTTTATAATTATCTAACAAAACAAGAAGATTATCTATTTTCTCTTGATATTTATTTGTTATCCCAAAGCATTTTGATTTTTGATATATAGCATAATCGGCATCAATTGATTCACTCTTAATAACCATTTCATAATTAGTTATGGCACTTGCATAATCTTTTTTTATAAAATAACTATCTGCAATTCTAAGATAAGCATCAGATTTGTACTCTAGTTGTTCATCTTCAAATTCATTTACATACTTTTTCAACCAAAGAATAGCATTATCAAAATTTTTAATTTGATAATAACTGTATCCAATATTATAATGAGCTAAACTATATTCTTCAAGTTTGGTTGAGTTTGGTTGATATAAAAAAGACTTAAAATCTTCAATCCCTTTTTCATTTTCACCCATTCTGTACAACGCTTCTCCCATCCAAAAATAAGAAAGAGCATTAATTGACAAATCAAGTTTATAAGTTCTTGATTTTTCAAAATGTGCAATAGCTTCCTCGTATTCAGCATTATTAAATAATTCTATCCCCCTGTTATAAGCAACTCTTTGATAAGCAACTTGAAGTTCATAGTTTTTGTTTTTAATTTTTTCTATAGCCTCTAAAGCTCCTTTAAAATTTTTTGTATTAAGGAATATCTTAACTAAAAAAGAATAAGCTTCATCAACTCGTTCAGATTTTGGATATTTTTCTATGTATGTAGAAAAAGACTTTACAGCTTCGTTGTATGGGTTATAATCAAGTTTATAAGTAAGTAAAGCATAATTAAACAAAGCATCTTGTTTTATTTCTTTTATTTTGTCAATTTGGTATGCTGACAAAAACATGTTTTTAGCAAAATTATCTTTATTAGTTTTAAGATAACAATCTCCCAGATAATAATAACTTATTTGAGATAGAGAGTCTTCACTATTTGCTATTTCTGTAAACTTCTCTATTGCCTCATCATATTTTTCAGACTTGTATAAACAAAAAGCTATTTCATAAATATCATCTCTTTTAATTATATTTTTAGTTTGTTCCATATATAAAGAAAAAAATGGAACTGCTTCTGAAAATTGATTAGTTCGGTAATAAGCTTCTCCTATAAGTTTAGCCATTTCATCTGTTCTTTTTGTATCAGGATTTTTCAATACAGGAGGAGCATATTCTATTAAGTCTTCATATTTCTCTTGTAGATAGTAAATTTGACTAATATAATATGGGACGACAGAACTAAAAATATCATCATTGATAAGCTTTATAAATTCACTTAAAGCACATTCATAATTACCCTCCATATAGCAAGCATGTCCATAATAATACTTTGCTGATGAAGCATATTTTGTCTCAGTTTCTTTTATTTCGTAAAATGCAGTTTTTGCATTTGCTAAATTGTTTTCTGAAAAATAGCTATATCCTAACTTAAAATAATATTCAGAAATTTCATCATTATTCAAATCAATAGCTTCAATATGCTTAAAAGCTTTTATCGCTTCTTTATATTTTTTATTATTGTATTGAACTTTTCCTAAAGTAAAGTACACATCTTTTCGGTGATTACTTTCAGGAAATTTAACAATAAAAGACTGTAATAATTTGTCTGCATTAGGATGTTGTAAATTTGCGGCACAAAGAGAATAGTAATATGAAGAATTATGCTTTATGTAAGAATTATTAGACGAAAGGAGTTGTTCCAGAATATTTTGTGCTGCACCATATTTCTCCTTGCTATACAAATCTATTGCTGTATTATAATCTGAATACGGTTTTAAATAAATATCTGTTTTTTGCGAAAAGCCTATCAATGGCAAAATAATGCTTATAATAGTCATTATTAGCCATTTAAAAGTATTTGATTTATTCATAGAATTATTTAATATACCCTTATTTTACATTTTAAATTTTGTAAAAATACACAAAAACGCTTATAAAAACGGCATAATAACTAACGATTTTTCAACAAAATAGCAAAAAAAATAAAAAGAATTTAAAAATGAATGTTTATAACTTACAGTTTATCACTTCTTTTTCAAAGAACGCCCTATTGTCAAGTATTTTGTTTTCAATAATTTATTAACAATTAAACGTTTTGTAAAATGCAGAAGTTTACATAAGTTATTTTTTTACAACCTTTTGATGCAATATTCCATCATTGCTTATTAGCTCTATAAGATATATTCCATTCCCCGACAAATTACTTGACAATACATGTTTACCTGCGCCTGTTTCCTTATCAAATAATGTATTTATAATATTGCCTAAAACATCATAAATTATTATTTTAACATGTCCATCTGCACTTAAACTGTATTCTATATTTATTTCTCCATTAGTTGGGTTAGGATAAACATTTAGTTCAGACATGAATGTTTCTTTATTTTTTTGCTTCCCAACATTGCTGTCATATCCAAGTTTTCCATTATGACCTTTTTCATATCGTTCATTATTGTTTTTTGCGAGATAATCTGTACAACTACCTCCATATTTTGCAACAAACATATCGCCATCACCAAAATTTGTAAGAATATCATTTCCAAATTGCAATGTTGAGCTTGTGTATGAACCCGTAACATAAAGATTACTGCATTCATCTATTGTAAAACCCATTAGATAATCATTAGCTGTGCTACCTTCATTCAACACCCATTTTTCATTTCCATCTTTATCATACCTAAGTAAAAGCATGTCATATCCACCATGACCATTTACTGTTTCTGTTCCAAATGTCATACTGCTACTATTATAATAACCTCCAACAAATATATCGGATGTACTATGTGAATATGAAATTCCAACACTATAATCTATGCCATTTCCTCCTGCACGTCTTGCCCATATTATATTCCCATTTGGAGAATATTTTATAACGTATATGTCATAACTTCCCTGACAAGTTAAATTTATTCCATCAACATTCATACTGCTTCCATGATACCCTGTTAAATAAACATTTCCATCTTCATCAGTGCATATTTCATCTCCTATATCATAACCAGAACCTCCTATTAATTTTCCCCATAATTCATTACCATTAGCATCATATTTAACAAGAAATCCATCATAATTACCATGTCCATAAATAACACTCCCTGCAAAGTTTATTGAGCTGCTACTTGTTCGTCCTGTTACATACACATTCCCATCTTTATCGAAATTAACCCCATAAGAAAACTCCGTGCCACTTGCATTAAGATTTCTGACCCACAGAGCTTCTCCATTAGAATTGTATTTTACAACAAACATGTCAAAGCTACCACTATTGGTAGCAGATTTATCATCAAATGTTATTGTCGGAGAGCTAAATAATCCTGTTATGTAAAAGTTTCCATTTTTATCAACAGCTATATTTAACCCATTTTCATCATATATCCCTATATTGTTCTTTGCCCATATAACATTTCCATCACCATCGCATTTTACAATAAATACATCTCCAGCAGATGTCGAAACACTTGAATTATAAAGAGTAATGTTTCCAAATTGTATTGTAGGACTATAAAAATAACCTGTTATGTAAAAATTATTATTCCCATCTGTTGTAATCTTAACATCATACCCACATTCATAATTTGGACCTCCGAGACTTCTTGCCCATAATAAATCACCGTTATTATTATATTTTACAAGTATAATATCCTCACTCCCAGCGTTATTAAATTGCAAATTTTCTACACTAAGCACACCGCTTTTATAATATCCTATTGCATAAACATTACCATTAGCATCTACTGCAACGTTATTGCCTCTATCATAACCCGAACCATGCAAGGCTCTTCCCCATGCCCATTCCTGAACTTGTTGAGGCATAACCATAACCTCGACTTCATCTGTTGCTGAACATCCATTTTCATCTGTTGCCGTAACAGTATATGTTATAGTTTGTGTAGGAGTTGCAGATATTAACGCAGTTAAATCTCCTGTACTCCATAAGTATTCAGTAATTACACTCGTACTGCGAACCGTTAATTCTATTGTTTCTCCTTCTGTAATTGTTACATCTTCTCCAGCCGAAATAACAAGCAAAGGAAATACATTTACAACAATATCATCACTTGCTGTGCAGCCATTCTCATTAGTTCCTGTTACATAATATGTCATTGTTTCCGCAGGGACAATTAGCAAGTTATCCTCCACACAACCATCATTCCATGAATATGAAACACCACCTGTCACATTGAGAGTAACTAAAGTATTCGCACAAACACTAATATCATCTCCAGCACTTATCACAGGACTCGGCAGAACCACAACAACCACATCATCCGAAACAGTACATCCATTCTCATCCGTCCCCGTAACAAAATATGTTGTTGTTTCCGTAGGCTGTACGGTCATTGAGCTTGTCGAATTGCCATCATTCCATTGATATGTAACTCCACCAGTAACATTGAGAGTAACTAAAGTATTCGCACAAACACTAATATCATTTCCAGCACTTATCACAGGACTCGGCAGAACCACAACAACTACATCATCCGACCCAGTACACCCATTCCCATCCGTTCCCGTAACAAAATATGTTGTTGTTTCCGTAGGCTGTACGGTCATTGAGTTTGTCGAATTGCCATCATTCCATTGATATGTAACTCCACCAGTAACATTGAGATTAGTTGAAGTATTAGGGCAAATTGATTGGTCTATTCCAGCATCAATTAGAAGGTTTGGATTTATAAAAATGCTAATAAATTTCGTCAAAACACACACATTATTTTTAATAGTTAAATGAATAGTATAATTTCCAGTACTATTAAATCTTTTTTGTGGATACTGTTCACTGCTTGTTGTATTATCTCCAAAATCCCAGAAAAATTCTGTTGCTGCAACATTTTCAACTAAGCTATAATTAAAAAACAAGTTTTGCTTTTCGCAATTAATACCAGCATAACTAATTGTGAAATCAATATTGCAACATATTTCCTTTTCATCACCACCTTCTCCAAATGCACCATTCAAATAACCTAAGTTATTAAAAAAGTTTTGAGAATGCAGATTTGTTGATAGAATTACTGTAATACTTAAAAACAGTGAAATTAATTTAATTTTTTTCATAATTCATCAATTAGATTTTAAAATTCCGTAACTAATAATACTCCTTTGACTCCTTTTAGGCATAATTGTATCAGCACAGTTTTTCCCAATTTCGCCTCTAATTAAAAACTCATTATCAAATGTTTTGAGATTGTATTTAGTATTTGTATTTGAACCTATAAACAAAATATTTTCATTTCCCATATACGATATCATTCTATTTATTTTCCATTTATTTATATCAAGCTCATTTATTATATTCGGTTCTTCAAATACTTTGTAATAATAATGATAAACACAACCTGAGTATAATATTCTATTGTCAAAAGTAACTATAGGATTATAACCTAAATCAATGGTTTTTGTTGTCTTGTATTTCATGTCATATATACTTAATTGTGGTAAACAATTCCAATTTTCATACTCTTTATTATTATGCATTTTTTGTCCATTATTCACTATTGCTTTTGAGAATACTATTTTATCTTCATTGTTATACCAAGCAATTCCTTGATCAATAACACTGTCAATCCTGAGAACCCGTTTATAAGAATACATATCCCATATTTCCAAATTGCCAAATCTAACTAAGTTATCAGAACCTTTAATTTTTTTTAGTCCAATCTCGCTAATAAAAGCCAGAAGACTACCCTTACTATTTATTGCAAAAGCATTCCAAATACCATGATTTAATGAATCTTTAATCTTTTTTACATATTTAAACTTGAGTAATTGAGGAAATAATATGCTTGAATATGTCTCATTTTTTATATAATACAATTGATATTGGCATAATGTTTTAGAATTTGTATTAGATGTGCCTAATAATAAATTCCCATATTCATCAGGTCCTGTTAAAAGAAGTACCTTTTTTATACTATCAGGTAAATCAATATCAATATCCTGAGCATTATACAAATCATTAATATTCAATTTATTGTTTAGCGGATTCGTCAGGATGTAAAATGCATTTAATTGATTGGAAATACCGCTACAATCTTTATCATGTTTATTATTGTATGAATGTGTAAAAGGGCTTAAAATCTCTGAAACATATACACCGCACACAATATATGCAAATGCAAACAAAAACTTTCTTAACATATATATAGAAAACAAAACACAACTCCAGATCAAAATGTATTTGTATTTTTGTTTTAAAAATTTAATAAAGGGGTTCATTTTTATAAGTTTGTGGGGTTTGTAGTAGTGTTATATGCCTTCTAAAAAAAGATTGATTACATGTTAATTCTTCTCTAATTTTTGGTAATTTTGGATTTCCTCTTACAATAGCAATTGCTACACAACCAAGAAATGGGTATTCACATTTTTTTCTTTGATACTCACCCCAATAAGATCTTAAATTCTGTGCAACGCCCCATGCCCCTGAAAGACCTGAATCCTCATAACAAGCATCATGTGTTTGACAACATTTATCAACTTCATTTATAGGATTCCCCCCTCCGCCAGAACCGCAATAATTTCCATAAAATGGTTCTAAACCATAAGGGTCTTCATTATTTACTGGATTATTGCTCACATAAGTATAGCCATTTCCAAAATTTGCTTTATCTGTCCACATACCTATTGGATCAATCTGCATAAACCGTCCTATTATAGAATTATAATTTCTCAACCTATAATCATATATGCCTTTCGCCTCTATATATCTGCCAGTATATAATATATTATTTTCAAGTAAACTAATTTCATTTAATCTAAGAGATGATAACATCGCGTTATTATTCTGTTGCATTGATTCTAAAACATTACCAAAAGCATCATAATCATAACTTCTTATTAAATTATTTTGGTCATTAGCAATTCCTATTATTGAACCTTGGTGATTGGTAACGTAGTACGAAAATTTATTCTTTTTATTTGTAAAATATATGTCGTCTATTTCTGAACCATATATATTAACTATATCAAAACTATTATCTCCCTTAGTTAGGTTTGCGTATACATTTCTATACCTATCATCATATATGTATGCTAATTCTTGCCTTTTTTGTTTGCTTTCTACTTTTCTTCCAGTTCCATCATATTTAAAAGTTATATCATTTAAATCCTTTTTAATTTTTAACAATCTGTTTTCAATGTCATATTTATATTTATTAATCCCATCAAATCTTAAATTTCTATTATCATCGTATTTAAGATTGTAAACAATACCATTATCTATTATTTTGGTGTATTGATTCAACTTGTTAGTATTGAAACTTGTTATTTTATTTCCGTTTTTAATCCTTGTAAAATTTCCAGTCCTATCATAAAAATATTCAATTAACTCATACTGTTGATTATTAACATCCCTTTCATATTTTATTAATCTTTTCATGTTGTCATAACTATAATGTAAAGATTCTATACCGATTATATTTATTGTATTGACAGAATCAATTATACCAGATTTTTTTTCAATGTTAGTGATATTCCCAATTTCATTATAAGTGTAATTGCTTTCTATTAATTCATCACTTATTTTATGTTTTATTTTTATTATTTCGTCTTTATTATTATATACATAGTCTGTTGTAATACTATTATTCTTTATTACTTGAGTTAACACCCCATTATTATATTTATTTTCAATCAATTTTACACCATTATAGAAAATACTCTCTATTTCTCCTCTATAATTTTCATATTCCGTAATAATATCATTATTAGGATGTGTAACTTTTCTTATTCTTTGAGATTCATCATAATTGTACTTAATACTATATTTCCCTTGTATTTCTTCAATTATTTTATTATTCTCATTATATTTATAAAAAATGTCAGATATTGGATTCTTAATCGATATAATATTATCATCAATATCATATTCGTATCTCACTAAATTATCTCCTTTTTTTTGTAGTAATTTATTATCATTATCGTAATAATATTTGATAACTCCTTTGTTATTTTTCTTTTTTAAAATGTTGCCATTATCATCATAATCATACTCTTCAATAATGCCATTCTCATATGTAATCTTTGTTGTTCTATAATTATTATCGTACTTGTAGTTTGTTTTATTGCCATTCGGATCTGTTTTTTCAGTAACATATCCCAATTTATTATATTTATTAAAAATAATACCTCCATCAGGATTATGTGTTTCTATTAATCTGTCAAATTCATCATAAAAATAACTTGTGATATTACCCTTGCCATCAATTTTCCTTATCTCATTCATATTATTATCATATTCCATAAAATTTCTAACTCCATTTACATCAGTTAAATCAATTATTTTGTTTAGCTTGTTATATCTTAATATAGATTTATTATTATTTGCCACTACAGAGACAATGTTTTCCCCATTATCATACTCATATTCAACAATTTTTCCCATATTGTCATTAACTTCGATTAGTCGGTTTTTCTCATCAAATTTTTTGTTAATACAGTTTCCATTTGGCATAATTGTTTTAATAAGATTCCCAGACTCATCGTACTCGTACTTCGTAATTAATGTACCTTCTGTTTGCTTTGTTCTATTATTTCTAACATTATATTCATACAATATACTTTTGCCTGATGGTTTTGTAGTTTTTGACAAGTTGCCATTTCCGTCATATTCAAACAAGTATATTTTATGTAAAGGGGTTTCAATCCTTGTTATTCTATTTAAAAAATCATAGGTATACTTTGTTGTCTTTTTATTAGCATCAGTCTGCTCTGTTATATTTCCAATAATATCATTCTTGAATTTTTCTTCTCCTATAGGTTTTCTTATTTTATTTAAATAACCATATTGGTCATATTCATATAATGTAACATTACCAAGTGCATCTTGATATTTAACCATATTGCCATTATTATTATATTCAAATCTCTTAATAACATTCATGGGTTCTATTATCTGAATTAAATTACTTCTGTTGTCATAATGGTAATATACAGCGATTCCTTTTTTATTCTTTGACGATGTAACATTATCGAAAACATCGTATGTGTATTCAATAGATTTATTGTAAGGATCTGTTTCTGTTATTAAATTATATTTTGAGTTATATAAGTACTTTGTTGAATAACCATTGGCATCAATAATTTCTATAATATTTCCAGCATTATCATATCTAAATTGTTTATTTATACCACAACAACCGCCTTCCTTAGAAATAATTCTTCCCAAATTATCAAAATTATAATATGACACCCTATCTGCCGACGAATTATATTCTATTAATTTTGTTCTGTTATAATTATTTTCATATATTATTTCATGATTCGAAATAGCCGTATTTACATTTTTCACTGCATCTTTATCTGTATAATTTATATTACATTGATTATTCTTGTAATCAATTATTTTTATTAATTTTTTACAATCATCATAGTTATACTTCTCTGTTTGTCCTAATTCATTAATAACCTCAATTAAATTGTTGTTTACATCATAGTTCAACGTAATTGATCGTTCAGTATTATTATAATATTTAACCTGCTTTAATAATCCATTATTCCACAATAAATCTATAGTTCTGTTAAAATTATCTTTTACAGTTGTTAGATTACTATTGCTATATGATAGTTCAATGTAATTACCATTTCTATCTTCAATTTTAGTTAATTTTTTATGTATAGAATTATCAAAATAATATATTAGTTTGTCTTTTGCATTTATCTTGAATTTATTTTGCTGATACATAATAAGAGTGTCCTTTATCCCGTGAGGACAGAAATATCCAATATTAGTTTTTGTAAATACATCTTTTCGTCCATCACCTCTTCTTATTACGAAAGCACTACCAGTCTCTTCATAAAACATATTATAATTAATAGTCCAACCATTTCCAAATCCATAATTGTATTTATTTGTGCCACTGTTATATGAAAGTTTTATTTCTAAGGGTACTCCAGCACTTTTTATGAAAATATTACTCTTTTGATATAATAAATTTCCTGTATAACTATTCACCCACGTATTAAATGGGAGTTTGAAATATATTAAATCTTCTTTTGTTGCAAATCCTTCCTTGCCTATAAGAAAGAACAATAAAATTACAAACACTTTATTTTTCATAGTTTTGAGATTTATTTGTAACTACTCACCCGAGTAATTATTTTGTAAAAATAAAAAAAATAAATAACACAATGAATAAAATTTAAAATAATTTGTACTACTTTTGTAAAAAATTTTCAACGAAATAGGTTCATCGTGAATAATGCGAGCATTAAAATAATCATTCACAAAATCCGAATAAGTACTCAGCAAGATCTCTATCAATACAGATATAAATTGAATTGTTGTTAAAATAAATATTGTCTTTTTCATAATTTTAATTTATTAATAATTTACAATAAATTTAAATGAATAAGAACTTTTGTCATTAAATATTCGGATAACATATAATCCTGCTTTTAATTCTGACATACTAATATTAGTGCTTTTTATTTCTTCTTTTTTAACTAACATCCCATTCAAATTATATATTTCGAACTTACCTACAAATGGAGCTTTTAGCATAATTTGGTTATCGTAATAGTACATTTTATGATTATTTGCAAATAATTCTTCTATACCTGTACCACAAAAATCATTAATCCATAAATTAGAAAAGTCACAATCTAAATGACTATATGCCTTATGATGAAAAATTTCCATACCGTCTTGCCTTACACATATAAGTTGGTGTTGACCACTTAAAAAATTAGTTCTACTATTATTCTCGCTTGAAAAAGAAGATAATCCAAAATTACTTCCAATTCCTTCAATTAATTGTATCATAGAATAATCCTGATTATCAAAATCTATAACAATTCGTTTTCGAATATCAGGAGTTTCTGTTGGGCTTATATTTATAGAATCCACCATTACTACAAATCCCTTTATTGAATCTTTTGTGTTAAAAGTATAATAATTAGCAAAATAGCCATAATTAAAATATACACTATCATGTAATTGCAAACTATAATCAAATAAATTAACATCTATACTATCTTTTTTCACATAAACCTTATGATTAATTGTATCTTCTCTAAACAACAAAATTCTTTCATTTTCTTTAATTTTATAATAATTTTCGTTGTTGATTAATGTATCATTGATGCATTGAATTTTACTGAGTCCAAAAATACAATGACAATTAAAAATATTATCAATAAATACGGTATCTACATAAAATTTTCCTCCACAATCAATATAATAGTTGAGACCCTGATTCCAAGTTCTTCCAACTTCAAGGAGTTTATGATATTTTCCTTCTTGTGCAAAACCAGTATTATTAAGTAGCATTATGCAAAATAAAATAAATAGTATTTTTTTCATGTGGATAAACATTATTCCTATAATGTTAGATAGAACTCGCATTGAGTAATTTTTATTTAATAGGCTTGATTGTTTCATAATTTTATATTTTAGTTTTTAAAACAATTTCTTTTAAGCACAAATAAGGTAAGCAATAATGCTTATTGTAATGAGGGAGTGTTTTTAATATATTATTACTTTTAAAATTTTAATATCATTCTTTAAAATTACTTTTATGAAATATAATCCAGAGGGGAAGTTTAATTCTATTTCATTTTTACCAACATTTGCATTTATATTATAAAATATTGTTTTTTGCAAATTGTATATTTCTAATAAACAACTCTCTTTTGTCATATTTTCAAAAACAAACTTTCCATTATTTGGATTTGGATAAACAGATATTGTTATATTTTCGATTCCTAATTTTTCAACATACGAGCAAATCATTCCCTTAAATGTCGAATCATCGCAATTTTCAAATAGAGATAGTATTGATCCTCTGGACTTATAATCAATATTATTATCAGACTTGACACACATTAGCTCATGCCAATTATCATATCCATTATCATAAATGAATAAACCATAATTACCTCCTATACCCTCTATCCAAAATAATGTATCATAATACTCCTCATTATTCAATTTTGTAAAATGTGAAGAAAAAAATATTCTTCTTTTTTCTCCATTTAAATCAATCTCTCCTATTGAATCAACATTTAAACATATAGTATCAACTTCATACCAAAAATCAATATATTGAATCTTAACAGTATCATTTTTCTTTACACCAAAATCAAATATTAAATTATATATCAGAGTATCCTTATTCTTTAATGCAAAATAAATCTTTTTAGCTAAAGTATCTTCCTTAATATAACCAATTAAACTATCGGCATAATTTGATTTAATATTTAAATGATAATAATTGCTACTTGAATCTTTTTCCCCTATTATGTATTTTTTATCATAACCACACATAACACACAACGAATCCCCCCATCTTTTTCCTATAGAACGTGCACAATTGTAAATAGTCCATTCTTTACCTTCCTTAACAAATTTATGATATTTTCCTTCTTGTGCAAAGCCACTATTATTAAGTAGCATTATGCAAAATAAAATAAGTAGTAATTTTTTCATAATTCTTTATTTATTAATATTTTCATTTTAAAAGTTTTATTCTCTGTTAAAATATTTATAAAGTATAGACCTGTTTTTAGGTATTCCAGATTAATTTCTTTATTGTAGTTTGCTTTACTTATTAATGCTCCTTGCGTGTTATACAGATAATACATTCCACTTTTATTTTCATTATCAATAATAGTGTTGTCAAAAAACACAAATCTTGTGTTTTTATCAATTTCATTTTCGTTTATTCCTGTACAGACTGTTTTATTCCATGTGTTTCCTTCTTTAATGCTATTTATTGCATCCTGATACTCTCTATTTATAAAAAGAGTATCTTCTCCATATTTTGCATAAAGAATACTAAAATTGCCACCCATTGCTCTTTTAATATTGCACTTACTCCATCCTATTCCTTCTATTAAAGTATCATTATATGTTGTAATTATTTGCTTCATGTTTTCTGTCTCGTCATAATAATAATTAAAACCCTTTATAATTTTAAAGGATTCTAAATCTGATTTTGAAGAATTATAACAATCAATAAGAAACTTTGGAATAACAGTATCTCCTATTAACACAGAAAAATCATACATTACAAACTCTTTTTGTTCTAAATAAGGTTCCAATAAATACACTTTTTTTGCAATGTATCTTCTCGTATGAAAAGAATATATTGACATATCTGATCTTGCGGATAGTCATTATAAAACAGTATATTATAATGTACCCCATTAAATAAAGTGTCTCCTTTTATTTGATATTTCCCATATAAATAATAAAATGTACACTCCCCTCCTCCATAAGTTGTATTTACTATATTATACCACTCCATTCCTTCCTTAACAAATTTATGATATTTCCCTTCTTGTGCAGAGCCACTATTATTAAGTAGCATTATGCAAAATAAAATAAGTAGTAATTTTTTAATACGGATAAACATTATTCCTATAATGCTAGATAGAACTCGCATTGAGTAATTTTTATTTAATAGGCTTGATTGTTTCATAATTTTATATTTTAGTTTTTAAAACAATTTCTTTTAAGCACAAATAAGGTAAGCAATAATGCTTATTGTAAGGAGGGAGTATTTTAATAAATTCTACCATATTTTGGTATTTTAATATAATAAATTTACACAGCAAATATATAATAAAATATTTTATTAGTCAAGTAAGATTAAAAATATTTTTAATCTTTTAAAACAAATTTAAGGGAATAAGAGCTTTTTACTATAATATAATCATATTGTTATTTTATTCACGGAACGTATTAAAAAAAATTGACATACTTTTTCATTAAACACTCTCTTTATCAAAACATTGGCAATAAATATGATATATAAATATAGGAAAGCATATCTAAGACACATTTATTTTAGATAATCTGGAAATAAGTTTACAGTTTTTTTTCATAATTCTAATTTTATGTGTAAACCTATTTTAGGACGAGACATTTTTTGCTAAATTTAAAACAATTTACATCATATTTTTTCAAAACAAATATAATTATCGTAATTACAGCATATTACAGACATTATGATTTTATATCCTCAGATTTTAATGTAATATAAAAAACAATGGTATAAAGCTAAAATTTTTCAACTCTTACAAGTTAAATCAATTGTTATTGACTATTTATCCCAGATTCGTCATTAGAAAAAACAGAATAGAACAATTGATGGTGTCTCAGGTTCTTCTATCACCCTGATGCCAGAAGGGATTTTAGTGTCGCCTTTTCAGGGCTTGGATTTGGGAGATGCATGCTTGCCACCCGCTTCGCAGGTGGTTACTATAGTGTCGCTCCTTCGGAGCTATTAATTTGAATTTGTCTATTATCAAAAAAATCTAATGACTAATTTGGGTTTATATATCATGTTTATTTATAGCATTTTACTAAAAAAATGGGGTTATGGTAACTTTAGGGTGACTTTAGGGCGAAGTAAAGGCGAAGTAATAGCATATAACACAATGAAAATTAGCAAGTTAAGTATTTTAATGTAAAGCGTTGAATATTAGATTATTATAAAAATTGCAAAAAATTGATAATAATAGAAAGTAATTTTAAGTATTTTATCTAAAATAAGGGGCCAATGTTGGTAATTTATGCAATTATAGAAAAATAAATAAATAGAGACCGTTGTAATAATCACGATTCAATAATTTTGTTATTAAATCTCACTAATTTTTTTAGATTTTGTTAATGATTTGTCAAAATTTAGTCAATTTATTGAGGAATATTGCACAGAGTGCACCCGATTTTGGGTGTTTTTCCATTTATTTTTGACAATTGGACACAATAATCCCAGATGTTCTAAATATTTTATATCACTTTCACCTTTTTTGGTAATATTTATTAATTAATTGATTTATTCGGTTCTAATCAATAACAATATTTATCTGATTAAAAAAAACATCCTTGATTTTTCTTTTTGATAATGCCAATTCTCGGCAAATCCTAATTTGTGGTGTTGTACCAAATTGCTATCAAGTTAAATAACAACATGCAGAGCACACATAATTTCACACTTACGGTGTTTAGGATATTTAATTATTGTGTGTATTATGATAGCGTTTAGGTATTACCATCCAGAATTTTGCAAAAAATAATGTTTTCTGTCATTTGTAAATGGCAAATCTATTTTAGGATAATATATTTATCAATACGCATCTATGTATGTTGAAAATTATCTTACAAGTTAAGTTTATGCCCCATCTTATCTTGTTTAGTTCGAAGATAATTCATATTATGCTTATTTGGCTCTACTACTAATGGTACTATTTCAACTATTTCTATCCCGTATCCAGTTAGCCCTGCTTTTTTAGTTGGGTTATTTGTAATAAGCTTTATTTTAGATACCTCAAGGTCTCTTATAATTTGAGCACCTATACCGTAATCTCTTTCATCAGGTTTAAAACCTAATTCTAGATTAGCTTCCACAGTATCATAACCTTTTTCTTGAAGGTGGTATGCCTTTAATTTGTTAAATAAACCAATGCCTCGCCCTTCTTGGAACATATATACAATAACGCCTCGCCCTTCTTTCTCTATCATTTCCATTGATTTATGAAGTTGTTCGCCACAGTCACATTTACAAGATCCAAAAATATCACCAGTAACACAAGAAGAGTGTACTCTGACAAGAATAGGGTCTGATTTTTCCCATTTTCCTTTAGTTAAAGCAACGTGTTCTTCATTAGTTATAATGTTTTTATAAGCATGAAGTTCAAAATCACCAAAATCAGTAGGGAGATTAACAGAGACTACTCTTTTTATTAAACTTTCATTTTTTAATCTGTATGATATAAGATTTTCAATTGAAATTATTTTTAATTGAAATTTCTTTGCAATCTTCATTAGTTCTGGGAGTCTTGCCATTGTTCCATCTTCATTCATTATCTCCACCAATACTCCAGCAGCAGAAAAACCTGCTAATTTAGAGATATCTACAACAGCTTCTGTATGACCAGCTCTCTGAAGAACGCCCCCTGGTTTTGCCATTAAAGGAAATATATGACCAGGTCGTCCCAAATCAGAAGGTCTTATTTCTTTATCGACAAGAGCTTTTATTGTTTTATATCTATCTTGAGCTGAAATTCCAGTTGTGCAACCATGTCCGATCAAATCAACAGAAACAGTAAAAGGCGTTTCATGAGAAGAAGTATTCTCCATTACCATTAAATCTAGTTTTAACTCCTTGCAACGAGTTTCTTCAATTGGAGCACAAATAAGTCCTCGGCCATATTTTGCCATGAAATTTATGATTTCAGGGGTAGCCTTATCTGCAGCAATAACAAAATCACCTTCATTTTCTCTACTCTCATCATCAACAACAATAACTACATTTCCATTTTGTAATTCAGCTATTGCTTCTTCTATCGTGTTTAACTTTATTTTCATTTTATATTGTTTATATAATCTTACTTCAAATTGAAATAATAAAAATTATCCGAATGCAAAAATAACTATATACTCCTAAAAACAAAGCAAATATTTTTTTTAATTAAAAGCTTATCCCAAATTAGTATATTTGCAATTAATCATTAAATAATTTTTGTTTTGTGAATAGATTTGAAATCATGTCGCCAGTTGGTTCTTTTGAGTCTTTAATGGCAGCAATACAAGGAGGGGCAGACTCCGTTTATTTTGGAATAGGCAGACTAAATATGCGAAGCAGATCTTCGGTAAACTTTTCTATAGAAGATTTAGAAAACATTGTAAATATATGCAAACAAAATAACATAAACTCTTATCTAACATTAAACACAGTGATGTTTGATGAAGAATTAAATGAAGTTGAAACTATCATTAGTAAAGCAAAATCTGTTGGTGTTAATGCAATTATAGCATCAGATATGTCTGTATTTAACATTGCTCAAAAACATCACATCCAGATACACGCCTCAACACAAACTAATATCACAAATATTGAAGCTTTAAAATTCTACTCAAAATATAGTGATGTTGTTGTACTGGCAAGGGAGGTAAATTTAAAGCAAATAAAAAAAATTGCGAAGCAAATAGAAGAGCAAAATATTACAGGTCCATCAGGCAATTTAGTTCGGCTTGAAATATTCATACATGGGGCACTGTGTATGTCTGTATCAGGAAAATGCTATTTAAGTTTAGACACTCAAAATTATTCTGCAAATAGAGGTGCCTGTTTACAACCTTGCCGTAGAGGTTATATTGTTAAAGATAAAGAAGAAGAAAACATCGAAATGGCTATTGAAAATGAATACATAATGTCTCCGCAAGATTTATGTACAATAGGGTTTCTTGACAAAATAGTTGAAGCAGGGATAAGTATATTTAAAATAGAAGGACGAGGACGTTCTCCTGAATATGTAAAAAAAGTTACTCAATGTTATAAACATGCGTTAAATTCAATTGAAGAAGGAACATACACTGAAGAAAAGATAGAGAAATGGACTGAAGAGTTAAAATCAGTATACAACAGAGGATTTTGGAATGGATATTACTTGGGACAAAGACTTGGAGAATGGACAAAGCGTTATGGTTCACAAGCAACTAAAACAAAAATATATATTGGGAAAATCACAAACTTTTTTTCTAATATTAATGTTGCTGAAATTAAAATAGAAACGGGAGAATTATCTTTAAATGATGAAATTGTTATTATTGGCCCCTCAACAGGTGTTATAGAAACTAATGTATCAGAAATAAGAGTAGAACTAAAAAAAGTTAACAATACTATTAAAGGAGAAACATGCTCTATTCCTATTGGAACAACAGTTCGACGCTCTGACAAACTATATAAATTAGTACTCAATAACGAATAGATAAAACTCTAAATTAAAAATAGCAAATTACATTATAAAAAATTATAATTTTGTAGTTTTTATGAATATAATATAATTTGGCTGATAATAGACGTTATGTTTTATTTGAAACGACAAAAACATTATGAAAAGATTTATTTTAATAACATTATGTTTATATTCTTTTTGCCAAGCTGTCTTTGGGCAAATTATTAGAGGAGGTATTGCTTCAGGTGTCAATTTATCACAAGTTGATGGGGACAGATATTATGGATACAGGAAAAAGGGGCTTAATGTTTCGGCATTTGCTCTTATGCCTATATATAAGAATTTTTACTTTAATGCAGAAATATGTTATTCTCAAAAAGGCTCTAAAGAAAAACCATACTACCCTACCGACACAACAGATGGTTCATACAAATTATTTCTTGACTATGCAGAAATGCCTATAATGATTAACTATTTTGACAAAAATATTGTATTAGCTGGTGCAGGTATTGTGTTTGGACGTTTAGTACGTACTGAAGAATGGTATAATAGCAGCAAGGTAACCTATTCTAAAAATCCCTATAGCAGTAATGATATTTCTTGGGTTGCAAATGTTGCTTTTAAATTGAAGAAAGGCTTTTACCTTAACCTTAGATACCAATATTCTTTAGGAAAAATACGCACTAAGTCTTTTGATAACGAAATTCGCAATCAGTTTAACAATTTAGTCAGCATACGACTAATGTATATTTTCAAGGACTTTAAAAATGAAAAAAATTCAATGGAATCAGCTTATAATAATTACAGCTACTAAGTATTAAATGAGATTTTTTAAAAATATAATAGTATTTATCTTTTGCACATTTTACATTTCATGTTTTGCTGATCATTACATGGGAGGCGAAATAACATGGGAATGTTTAGGCAATGGAAAATATAAGATATATTTAAAAGGTTATAGAGAATGTGCTGGAGTGCAATATCCAGATACAGCAGTAATAAAAATTAACAATTACCCAAGCTTAAATCAGGTTACACCAGTTACTCTCTACAAAATAAAAACAATAGATATAACCCCTACTTGCAATCCTATTGGACCGCAAATTATTAGTTGTGCAGACGCAAATGCATCTAGTTCTGCTAATATGGGAGCTATGCAAGAAATAACATTTGAATCCAAAGAAACATACTTAAATGGGATGCCTCCTAAAGAAGGATGGATATTCACTTGGTCATCCATGCAAAGAGTTGAATCTTCTAATATATTGAACGCGTCTAATTCAGGTTGGACTTTAAAATCTGTAATGTATCCTTATGATTCTAAAAACTCTTATCCTTGCTATGATAATTCTCCACAATTTGCAGAAAACGCTGTAGCTGTTTTATGCATTGGTTATCCATACACATACAGCATATTGGGTTATGATAATGACATGGATTCATTGGTTTATGAGTGGACACAACCATTAGACCAATATTTTGAAGACATATTTGTTGCAAAACCTATTACATTCATGCCAGGATATTCATACACAAATCCTCTTCCCAACTCTTCAATTAATCCATTAAACAAATCAGCTGTATTAAACCCTACTACAGGCGAAATAACATTTGAATCACACACTCAAGGAGCTTTCGTTTTAGCAGTAAATGTATTATCATACCGAGGCGGTAAGCTAATAGCTGAAGTAACCAGAGAGATACAAATAATACTATTAGGTTGTGGTACAAACAAACCTCCAGTAGTTGATATTCCTTTAATTTCATTAGCACAAGGAGATTACAAATTGCTTTCTGACACAGTTTATGTAGGTGAAAATATTCAATACGAAATAGAAGTTATAGATGATGACAGTATTGGTAATGGATTGCAAAACATTTCTTTAGAACTTATCAGCAACCAGTTAGGAAACAATGCAACAGATTCTATGATAGGATGTATAAGGCCTCCTTGTGCATACCTTTCCAATACAATTCCTATAATAGGAACAAAAAAAATAAAAACAACATTTAACTGGCATGTAACATGCAATCATATTTCCAATTACGAAACTATCGAAGAACAGAACACTTATAACTTTGCAATCAAAATGTCTGACGACTTTTGTCCAGCACCTTTCCGAATGTTCGCAACATTAACAATCGTTGTAAAAGCATTACCCGCACTACCTCCCCCAAAATTCACTTGCCTTTCTGTCGACACATCTGGCAAAACTATATTAAATTGGGAAAAACCTATTGACACTTTAAATAGCTTCAATAGTTATATAATATACACCTCCGAATCTATAAACGGCGTATATACTCCTTTAGACACCATTTTGGATATCAACACAACCAGCTACATACATACAACTGCAAATGCTAAGAAGAAACCAATATACTATTACTTAAAAACAACGTCAGGATGTTATAAAAACAGAGTTTCAATATCATCCGACACCTTAAACTCTATTTATTTAGATGTAAAAGATTTAGGTGATGGGAATGCTTATCTACAATGGAACAAACCTTTATTCAAACAATCCAAGTACCATATCCTAAGAGAATACCCCGAAACAGTATGGAGTGATGTGGACTCAACGGATATAGAAAACTACACAAACTCAATTTCTTTATGCAATGCTTACATTAATTATATTATATCTGTAAATTATAATGAAACTTGCATTTCTCATTCAAATAGAATGGGAAAAATATTCAAAGACATACTTGCTCCTGTTACTCCTACTTTTAAAACCGTTAGCGTTGATATTAACTTAGACAAAACTATTTTAACTTGGGAAACATCCAAATCAAGAGACACTAAAGAATACATAATATACAAAGACACAAACGGAATTTGGCTAAATATAGACACCGTTGAAGGGTTACAAAACACAGTATTTATTGATTATAATTCAAATCCTTCTTTGAAAGTCGAAAAATACTGTTTAGCATCAATTGACAGTTGTGGCAACACTAGCACTTTAAACACTTTCAATCAATCAATACTTTTAAATGCTTATACTGATGTATGTAACGAACTTAACTCGTTAAATTGGACCGCATATCTCAATATGACTCCACGGCTTTTAAAATACGAGGTTTACGTCAGTGAAAATAATAGTCCGTACTCATTATTAGCCGTTTTAGATAACAACACGCTAAGCTTTAATCATGAAAATCTCGTGAATAACTCCGCTTACAACTATTACATTAAAGCTGTAGATACTGACAACAAGCTTGAAGCTATATCTAATTTAAAGAAAACAACAATAATGCTTCAAAAAAGACCAGAGTTCTTATACTTAAAAACAGCTAGTGTTGAAAAAGAAAACAATATAAAAATTAAGTTTCTTGCCGACACATCAGCTTTTCTTAAGTCTTTCAAAATATATCGCACCACTATATATTCAACTCCTGACTCCTTAGTAAAAGAATTAGCATTCTCCAAACAAAAACCTTACTATGAGTTTACAGATATTAATGTAAACACAAATTCTTGTAGTTATTATTATATGGTATCATGTATTGACAGTTGCAATAATGAAATGCTCAAATCAAACATTGTTCGTACAATTTTTCTTGAAGCAAACACAAATAAGGATATTGAAAACGAGTTAACATGGAATGAGTTTGAAGGATGGCTATCTGAATCTAATTCTTATAGCATAATCAGAGAAATAGATAAGTCTAATAACTTTGAAGTTATTAAATCCGTGCAATACAAACTTAATAAATATTATGACGATGTTGAGCATTATCTTAACTCTCAAGGAAACTTTTGTTATTACATTCAAGCTATTGAAGACAACGACAACCCTTTTGGAGAAACTGACACTGCTTTATCAAACATTGCTTGCGCAGTACAATCCCCTCACATATTCATTCCTAATGCTTTTACACCATTAGGAAACAACCCTATATTCAAACCCGTTGCATCATTCATTGACGATAATAATTACTTACTCCGAATATTCAATCGATGGGGAAATATTGTATTTGAAACAACAGATATGAATCAAGGGTGGAATGGACAAACAAAAAAAGGAGTAGCTCCTTATGGAATATATTTGTATTTCCTTTATTTTAATGACTCTAACGGAAAAGAATACCAATTTAAAGGAACTATTACCTTGCTAAATATAATTGATTAAACCATAAAGATTAAAGTGAACAATGATTTTATGTATTGCCGAAAAACCTAGCGTAGCAAAAGAAATTGCATTAGTATTAAAAGCATCAACAAGACGTGATGGGTATTTCGAAGGAAACGGATACTATGTAAGTTGGACATTCGGACATCTTTGTACACTACTTGAACCTCACGAGTACGACTATAACTGGAAAAGATGGTCTATTGACTCACTCCCAATAATACCTCATAAATATGATGTGAAAATTATTGAAAACGATGGTGTAAAAAAACAATTCAATGTAATAAAAAGTTTAATTGAAAAATCAGAAGGTGTCATTAACTGTGGTGATGCAGGACAAGAAGGAGAACTTATCCAACGATGGGTATTAAAACTTGCAGGGTTCAATAAAGAATTCAAACGCCTCTGGATTTCTTCTCTAACAGAAGAAGCAATCAAAGAAGGATTCAAAAAATTAAAAAGTAGCAACGACTTCGAATTACTATATCAAGCAGGAAGTGCTCGAGCCATTTGCGATTGGTTAATAGGGATGAACGCAACTCGTGCTTACACAACAAAAGTTTCAACAGACGGGAAACTATTGTCAATAGGACGTGTGCAAACTCCCACATTAGCAATGATAGTTAACAGATACCTAGAAATAATGAACTTCATTCCAAAAAAATATTGGGAGCTAAAAACATTATTTAAAAACGTTATATTCTCATACGAAAAAGCTAAATTTGAAAACCCTGAAGACGCTAACGAAATATTAGAAAAAATCACCAATAAAATATTTTGCATTAAAGACGTAGTAAATAAAAAAGGAAAAGAACTCCCTCCTCGATTATTTGATTTAACATCTCTGCAAGTTGATTGCAATAAGATATACGGACTTTCTGCAGAAAACACTCTAAATACAATTCAATCTCTTTACGAAAAGAAACTAACAACATACCCTCGCGTTGACACAACTTATCTTTCTAATGACATATACCCTAAAATTAAAAACATTCTATCTGGTTTGAAAATGTATTCCGAATTAACAAAACCTTTAATCAATTCTACTATCAAAAAAAGTAAAAAGGTATTCGACGACACTAAAGTTACAGACCATCACGCAATAATACCAACAGGTGTTAATCCTGGCAACATATCCGACATTGAATATAAAGTATATGACCTAGTAACTCGACGATTCATTGCAGCATTTTACCCTGATTGTATCGTTTCAAACACAACCGTAACAGGAGAAGTAGAAAAATACATATTCAAAGCAAACGGAAAAGAAATAATTGAAGAAGGTTGGAGGATTGTTTACTCTAAAATTGATAATTCCGACAAAAATAATAACACCGAAAACGCTTCCGAAGAAAACCAAATGCTTCCAACATTCAAAAAAGGTGAAAACGGGGAACACAAACCTTTAGTTAAAGAAAAACAAACACAACCTCCTAAATACTTCACAGAAGCAACTCTTCTTCGTGCTATGGAAACCGCAGGAAAAGAAATAGATGACGAAGAACTAAGAGAACTTATGAAAGATAATGGTATCGGACGACCTTCAACTAGAGCAAACATTATAGAAACTCTATTCAGACGAAACTACATTGTAAAAGAAAAAAAGAATTTATTACCCACCGAGATAGGAATTAAACTTATTAAGCTTATTAAATACGACCTCCTTAAATCTGTCGAATTAACTGGTATATGGGAAAAAAAACTACGAGATATCGAAAAAGGAAACTACAATGCTTCTAAATTCATCAAAGAAACAGAAAAAATGGTCACAGACGTGATTAATCACTTAAGATACCCTAAATCTGCAAAACAAGATAAAAAACTAATATGCCCAAAGTGCGGTAAAGGACAAATAATTAAAGGAAAAAATGCATATGGATGCTCTGAATGGAACAATGGTTGCAATTTTAAAATAAACATGCTACATAATGGAAACAGTCTAACAGAACGTGACATCATAAGTATTATCTTAACAGGATTAAGCCACAATATATACAAAAACAACAACACAAACCAAAATTATTTCCTTAAACTAAACGAAAACTTTCAAATTATCGAAGAAAATGAAGCTCTCGGAAACATTATATGCCCAGAATGTAAAACAGGAAGAATAATTAAAGGGAAAACTGCATATGGATGCAATAACTGGAAAAACGGATGCAAATTTATAATAAAATTTGAAAACTTCAATCTCAAAGAAGAAGAACTCCCTGCATTCATTAGAGCAATGAAAAAAACATAATGTAAATCAAAAACATTTGGTTTGTATAAATAAAAGAGTTGTTTTTTATTAATATTAAGAAATAATTATTTTTTTTAGAATGCTTATTTGATAAAATGTTATTTTTGCTTAAAAATACTTATAGTATAAAACTTACAACAAAGGAATTTTAATGCAAGAAGAGATAAATTGGCAATACTATACCCCTAATTCTAAAGATTTTAATTCTCTAAAAGGTAATCCTAATTTTTCAGATATTCAAAAGAACCTGCTACTTAAAAGAGGCTTAAAAACGGAAGAACAAATAAATAATCATTTAGATTTTTCAATAAAAGAATTGCATTCACCTTTTTTATTGAAAGACATGATGAAATCTATAGAAAGAATAGATACAGCAATTAAGGATGACGAAAAAATAATGATTTATGGGGATTTTGATGTTGACGGAACTACTGCCGTTTCTTTAGTTTATCTGTTCTTAAAAGAATTTACAGAAAATATAACATATTATATTCCAGATAGATTTAATGAGGGGTCTGGTATTTCAGTAAAATCTATTGAATATGCAAAAAGCATTGATATTTCATTAATTATTGCATTGGACTGTGGAATGTCTTCTAATGAAGAAATAAAATATGCAAATAGTTTGGGCATGAATATCATCATTTGTGATCACCATTATCAAAATGGAATGCTTCCTGAAGCTTACAGTATTATTAATCCAAAACAAACGGCTTGTAATTATCCCTTTAAAGAATTATCTGCATGTGGAGTTGGGTTTAAGCTTATTAATGGATTTTTAATTCATAAGAAGCGAGTTGATTTAATTGACAAATTATTTAATTATATTGATTACGTTGCTGTAAGTACAGCATGCGATTTAGTTAATCTTACCGATGAGAATAGAATATTTGTTAAATATGGATTAGAATTGATAAATAACAATCCTAAATACTTATATCAAAGCCTATTTGCTTTATCTGGTATATTTTACAATCATTATGACAAATGTTTTAATAAACAAATAAAAATCTCTGATTTGAGCTATCTTATAGGTCCAAAGATTAATGCAGCGGGAAGAGTTGGGAATGCTTGTAAAATTATAGATTTACTTATATCCCATGATTTACATCAAATAGAAGCAATCACATTAGACATTAATCATGATAATAATAAGCGCAAAACTATAGAGAAGAAAATACTTAAAGAAGCACATGATTACTTAAAAATAAACAATAATAACTCAAACATAATCATAATAAAATCTGAAAATTGGAATAAGGGAGTTATTGGTATTGTTGCAAATAAATTAGTTGAGTATTATAAAAAAACTACAATTATACTAACATCTGACAATAATGATGAATATTCTGGCTCAGCAAGAACGTGTAATGACATTAATTTATATGATATTATTCAACAAAATTCAAAGTTTATTAAAAAATTTGGAGGACATCGTTCTGCCGTAGGCTTAACAATAGATAATAATCAATTTGACAACTTCAAAAACAACATAGAGCATATATTTGATAATCATGTTCACTTAAAAAGCACTAACACTTTTGAAATAGATTCAACATTGAATTGCTCTGATTTAAATGAAGAATTATTTAAATTTATAGAAAAATTAGCACCTTTTGGGTTTGGAAATCCAACACCTATTTTTTCAATAGAATCATTGTTTAAAATAACAGAAATTAAAATATCAAATAATAATAATTTGAAGCTAAAACTTACAACAAATATAGGGGATTCCGATAAAGAATTAGAATTTATTGGATATAATCAGGCCCATTTAAAAAATATATTAAAGGATGGAATATTTTGTATTATATTTGAAATTAATTACAATACTCAAATAGAGAGTAAAGCAACATTAGTAATAAAGGATATAAAATACTGATAAATATGGATTTTGCTGAAAATATTTTAAAAAAGAATACACCTACATGGTTTAATTTGTCATTTGATATTTTTGTATGTATCATTTCAATAATTACAGCATATTTTTTAAGATTTAATTTTCATATTCCTGAAAAGGATTTAAATGCTTTACCTTCAGTTATAATTTATGTCGCTATTATAAGAGGAATTACATTTATAATAGGCCGAACTCATGCTGTTATTTTTAGGTACACTAGCACCAATGATGCCTTACGAATCTTTTTCGTAATTTTTATTGGATCAATAATCTTTGGGGTAGTTAATTTAGTCTCTTATAAATATACTAAAGTATTTATAATTCCGATGTCAATAATAATTATAGACTTCATAGTTTCATTATTAGGACTCTTATCTATTCGTGTTTTTGTAAAGATTATGTACTTACAATTTGATAACCCTGACAGAAAAAAGCTTAATGTTATATTATATGGGGCAGGAAAGATTGGTGTTCTAACTAAAAAAGCTTTAGAGAGAGATGCAGGAATTAAATACAATATAATATCGTTTATTGATGATAGTCCAAATAAAATAGGAAAAATATTAGAAGATATAAAAATATTAGATACTAAAAACATTGATTCTATTTTAAAAGCAAACCAACCTGACCAATTAATTATATCTTCACAAAGTTTAAACCCTAGTAATAAAAAAATTATAATTGAAGCTTGTATTGCTAATAATATAAATATACTAACGGTCCCTCCAGTAAGCAGTTGGATTAATGGAGAGCTTAGTTATAAACAATTCAAGCAAATAAAAATTGAAGATGTTTTAGAAAGAGAGGAAATAAAATTAAATGAAGATATAATAAGAAAAGTCATAACAGGTAAGCGAATATTAATTACAGGAGCAGCAGGTTCTATAGGGAGTGAATTAACAAAACAAGTAATAAAATTTTCTCCATCACTGTTAATTCTATTAGACCAAGCAGAAACGCCTTTATATATATTAGAGTTAGAGTTAGAGAAGCTTTCTTTTTATAAAAAATTTGAAATAGTTGTTGCAAGTTTAAATAATAAAGAAAAACTAGAAAGTGTTTTTGAGACATTTAAACCTGAGATTGTATTTCATGCTGCTGCATATAAACATGTCCCGATGATGGAGAAACATCCAGACGAAGCTGTTATGGTTAATATTGTAGGAACAATGAATATAGCCGACTTATCTAATAAATATAATGTTTTTAAATTTGTAATGGTTTCAACAGATAAAGCAGTAAACCCTACAAATATTATGGGAGCGACAAAACGGTTAGCAGAAATGTATATTCAATCATTTAATTCATGTAGTAAAACAAGCTTTATAACAACTCGTTTTGGAAATGTTTTAGGCTCTAATGGGTCAGTCATTCCATTATTTAAAAAACAAATAGAATCAGGAGGTCCGATAACAATAACCCATCCAGATGTTACTCGTTTTTTCATGACTATACCAGAAGCAAGTCAGTTAGTATTGCAGGCTGGTTCAATGGGAAATGGAGGAGAAATATTTATTTTTGATATGGGCAAATCGGTAAAAATAATTGACCTTGCCAAGAAAATGATAAAATTGTATGGGTTGGAAATAGGCAAGGATATACAAATTGTTTTCACTGGATTAAGAGCAGGAGAGAAACTATATGAGGAACTTCTAGCTGATAGTGAAAACACTGTAAAAACTGACAACTCTGATATAATGATAGCAAAAGTTATTGAATATGATTTTGATTATTTATCAAAAGAAATTAATGAATTAATCGGGTTAATAAATACTTTTGACAATACACAAATTGTAAAGAAGATAAAAGAAATAGTACCTGAATTTAAAAGCAAGAATTCAATCTTTGCAAAGTTAGACGACTAATCTAACGTCACAGAATATGCATAATTATGATAAACATTATAATATTGACGTTTATCAATATTTGCTTTATTCAAACAATAAGGACCACAAGTCGAATCAAAAATTATTTTGTCATTAACAATGACATTGTTATTTATTAGCGAATATTTAAAAAATTTGACATTGGTAAAAACGACAAAATTCGCCTCAATCTTTTTATTTAATATCTTTTCCAAAAGGAGTTTATCCTTAATTATTACTATCTTTTTTTTGTTAAATGATATTATTCCATATTTTGAATAATGGATATAGTCATTATAAAAAGTAGAGTGTATATTAATTAGAGTTTTGCTTTTTATGCCACAATGAATAAGATGTTTTTGAATATTATAATCCAATAGTTGTTGCTTTTTTAATAGAGAAGAATCACAAAATATATATGCCTTTTTACCAATAATTACACTTAGTGCAGAATGTTGTGGAATATTATATACAGTAAAAATTCTTTGCTTTGCTTGCTCTATTTCTTTACATATTTCAAATATTAATAAAGCAATTATAATCAACATGCTTAATAGCAAATAGATTCTTCGCCTGTTTTTATATAAATAAATTATCAGAAATAAAATTACTCCATACAAAGCTAATGTTTCAATAAAGCTGATACTTATTGATTGAAAATAATAAGGTTGTAACTTATAAAACATTTCGACTAATCGATTGATGAAAACTAACAGTTCATTTATGAGCATAAATAAAAAGCTACTGATTACGCTAATATTTGAAAAAACAATTAAACCAATAATCAAACATATAATGATAGGGATTAAAGGGATGACAATAACATTAATAAATAAAAACCAAACGGGGAAATTATTAAATTGATACATTATTATTGGAATTATAAAGATCTGAGCAGATAGAGAAATTGCTATTAATTTATAAAGTTTATTTAGAAGCATTGATTGCTTAATTTTTAATAAGTAATCATAAAGCCTTTGATAAAAAATTGCAATACCCAAAACTGCAAGATATGATAACTGAAACCCTAATGCAAAAATGTCATAAGGATTTATAACCAAGCTTATAAAAGCACTGCTAACTAATGAATTTATTAACTTGCCTTCTCTGATCATTAAGTTGTTTATTATGACAAAACTAAACATAATCCCAGCTCTTTGTGCTGAAGGACTTAATCCTGTAATAATAACATAGGACCATAATAATATCAATGACAACAGAGCTTGCAAGATAATCGTGTATTTATTACGAGGAATAATATTAAGCAATAAGGAAATCATTAAATAAATAATCCCCACATGTAAACCCGATATGCACAATACGTGTATAATTCCCACTTTTGAATATTTATCTTTCAAATCATATTCCAAATAAGATTTATCACCTATAATCAATGCCGTTATTATCCCTAACTCAGGCTTATCAAAATTAAACTTTCCAATACTTTCTTTAATAAAACTCTGAGCTCTGTATTTTAATTTAACCAAAAAACTTTGCTTGATAATACCTGTTTTCTTTAATTGTTTTATTGTTAAAGAAGCATAGTAATAAACATCCATTTTGTTTCTATAATCTTTGCTGTCAAACATAAATGGATTGTATGGTTTACTTATTTTCCTTAATACATTAGGAACAATAACATATTCTCCTTCTTTTAACCTATTTTTATTATCTGCAAACAATTTCAACAAAACCCTCCCCTTAGTTACCCCTAACCCATTTTGCTTATTATATTTATAAACTATATTACCTAAAAGGTTTTGCTGATTTTCTTTTTCCTTTTCAATTCTATCAATCTTAACAACAAAATATTTTGCAGTATTAATATATTTTCCAAAAAAATTATCAGAATATAATGAAGTATTTGCAAAAGTTATGAAATATCCTGCGGCGTATATAAGGAAATGAATATAAATATTCGAAAACAATTCTCTTGTTTGTTTTATAATCAACAAAAAAGGGAATAAAGATGTTAAAATTAATAAGGATAATCCTAGTTCATGATTATAATAAAAACAAATAATCCCTAAGATAAAAAATAAAAGACCTCCTAATAATGGATAATTTTTCATTACATTAATTTATCTTACAAAAATAAATTAATTTTAATTAATATACAAAAAAAGCCCAAACATTTTATAATGAACGGGCTCCTTTTTAAATAGCAAAACTATTACCTATATCTTTTCATACTTGCTTTTTGGAGTCATGCAAAATCCACAATTTTCATCCACATTTCCTTTTTCAAAAGTATTACCACATTTAGGACAAATATAATATTCATTAGCAATAGATTTTGATTTTTTTTCCTTTAATAAAGCAAGAGCCTTTGTGTAAAAACCAGCATGTTTCTTTTCTGTATCAAGCGCCCAATTGAAAGATGTTACGGCATCTTTTACAGATTCCTGCTCTGCAATTTTAATAAATTCAGGATACATTGCTTCAAATTCATGAGTTTCTCCTTTTATTGCAAACTCAAGATTTTCTAATGTAGATTTTACTGCAGTTAATTCTGGTTTTATTTCATCATTCTTCACTCCAAGTTTTTCTAAAACTTTTGCATGATTATTAGCATGTATAGCCTCAGCTTTAGAAGCTGCTTGAAACAATTTTGCTATCTCTGGTTGTTTTTCTTCATTAGCCTTCTTTGCAAATTCCGCATAATTGGCAGAAGCATTTGTTTCACCAAGCAAAGCAGCTTTAAGGTTTTCGATAGTTTTCTGGTTAGTTACCGCTTGTTGTTGTGTTGCTGTAGAACCCTTTGATTCTTCTTGCTTTTCTTTATTGCCAGTACAACCAGAAATTAATGCAATTGAAATAACAATGCATAATGTTTTTAAAAGATTTTTTTTCATGTTAAATAAAATAAAAATGTTAATAAATTTTTCAATTAAAACCCACCTATAAAATAATCATAAACAAGAGTTCCCCCATAAAAACCTGTAGCTAAAACAGATAAGGTTCCTAAACCATAAAGAGCAAACACAAACCATTTCAAAGGACCTTCTTCCTTCTTTTTATAAATTAGAAATAATCGTAATGCAGTAGCAACTATCATTATCCACATAGTTATGTTTGCAAAGTTTTCATGAGTCTCAAGAATCTCTTCAGCTGCACCTTTTACTTCAAGAGTAAAAAAATTACCAGTTATAACTGCAGCAATAGCTCCTAATGTTCCTGTTATCTGAAGATATAAGGAAATTTTAGGCATATAAACTTGCTTCTTACATGCTATTCCTAACAACTCTGCAAAAAAACCTAAAACGAGCAATGCTATTGGAAAATGCACCATCATTGGATGTAAATGTGTTGTATCAAACATAAACTAGGGTATTAATGTATTAATAACTACTTTTTTTATAATTTTATACAAAGATATTTTAAAAAGAATATCAATATTAAAAAAAACGATTTTATCCCAAATTGTCCATTAGAAATTTTTTAATATCAATTTGCTTGTCCTAAATTATTCGTAAATTCTAATTTTTATAATCAATCAAAAAGTAAGTTTTTCTTTTTGATTAATAATATATTTTAAATAAAATGAAACAATAACTTTTTTTGATTTAATCAAAATCAATTTTTGATATAGAGCACATATAAAGCACATATAGAGCACATATAGAGTTCATATAAAGCACATATACAGCACATTAATCTCGCTTTTAACTCTGATAATCAATCTCAAAAAACCATTTAATGCTAATAATCAAACAATTAACCATCTAAATTAAACCATATT
>MEOD01000058.1 GCA_001768555.1 Bacteroidetes bacterium GWF2_29_10 | reverse complement strand
CCATCATAAAAAACAGGATAACTATCCTTCAAAACCTCAATATCCAAATCCAATCTCATCTCCAAAATCCTGCTCGATTCTTCAAACAAATCTGCCAACCTCTCCGTTGCACCCTTTCTCTCCGCAATCGCAATCCTTGGCTTACTCAATAATTCAAAATAAGCATCATACAAAGCACTTAAATTTGTCAACGTTGTCGGCAAAATATCATAAGTACTCAATTCCACAATAAATACATTCGCAATACCCACAACATCTGTCACAATACCGCCCAACAAATTATCTCGCATCTTAAACAACTTGCTATAACTATAATGTAAATTCCCCAATAACCCAACATTATCCATTGCGGCAGCATACGAACGCATCCTGCTTATTACAAACATCATCACCTCACACAATTCCTTCTTCTTTTCTGCTTTTTCCAATGCATATCCAGTTATACTATGCATCTGTAGGTCTCGTTCAATTCTAATTTTCTCTAAATTAGCAACAAATGCACTCACTGACGCAGCAAATGCAGCATTACCAACCCATACAGCATTATTGACTTCAAAATAATCATTTAAAGACTCATTTGAACTAAGTCTATTTTCCTGCCGGTCATTCATTGTAACCTCCTTTTTAAAAGATTAGTAAAATATTAAATTAATTAAATCCAAAAACGTAACTAATTAAATCAAAATCTCCAAAACTCAGCAAAACCAACTAGACTTTAAATCAAATATCAAAAATCAACTTCGCAAAACACTTAAACAAATATATTAGAATTAAAACACAAATATATAAACAAAAAATAATAAAAACAAACTTTTTTCAAGTTTTTTTTAATATAAATATTATATTGTTTATCCAGTCTGTAATACCTCATTTCTCTCATGTAATATTCATTTTCCTTCACCCAATATTCATTTTCTCTCATCTAATATTCATTTTCCCTCATGTAATATTCAATTTCCTCCATGTAATATTCAATTTCCTTCATCCAATATTCAATTTCCTTCACCCAATATTCATTTTCCCTCATCCAATATTCAATTTCCTTCACCCAATATTCATTTTCCCTCATCCAATATTCATTTTCCTTCACCCAATATTCATTTTCCCTCATGTAATATTCATTTTCCCTCATGTAATATTCATTTTCCTCCATGTAATATTCATTTTCCCTCATGTAATATTCAATTTCCCTCATGTAATATTGCATTTCTTCCATGTAATATTGCATTTCTTCCATGTAATATTGCATTCCTAAAGCACAAATATATTTTCTAATTATTAGCTTAACCCCAGATTTTATGCGTTTTCTTTAAAGTTTATAGCATAAATGTTTTTGAATTTTTTAATTTCATCTCTTAATCTGGCGGCTTCGTTGAAATTGAAATCGGTTACGGCGGCTTCCATTTCTTTTTGAAGTTTTTTGATTTTATTTTTGAGGTCAGTTTTGTTTCTGTATATGAATGAAGGTTCAGCGGCTTCGGAAGGTTCGATGTTGAAAGCGTTGTAAGGTTTGTTGATTTTATTTAAAGAGTTTGCGACGGATGTTTGGTCGAATACGGATTTTTGGGATTTTATAATTTGAGTAGGAGTGATGTTGTTTTCGGTGTTATAAATTATTTGTTTTTCTCGTCTTCGATTTGTTTCATCGATAGTTTTTTGCATTGATTTGGTTATTTTGTCGCCATACATTATAACGAGACTATTAAGGTTTCGAGCAGCACGCCCAGCGGTTTGGGTTAAAGCTGTGCTAGAGCGCAAGAATCCTTCTTTGTCGGCGTCTAAAATGGCAACGAGAGATACTTCGGGGAGGTCTAATCCTTCTCTTAACAAGTTCACTCCAATTAATACGTCGAATATTCCTAAGCGGAGTTCTCTGATTATTTCAACTCTTTCAAGTGTGTCAACTTCGGAATGGATGTATTTGCATTTTATGTGAATTTTTTGGAAGTATTTAGATAATTCTTCCGCCATTCTTTTGGTTAGCGTTGTGACTAAAATTCTTTCATGCTTAGCAGAGCGTTGAGAAATTTCTTCAAGTAGGTTATCTATTTGGTTAAGGGTTGGTCGAACCTCTATAATAGGGTCGAGCAATCCAGTTGGTCGTATTAATTGGTCGACGATTACTCCTTCGGATTTATTTAATTCGTATTCAGAAGGTGTTGCGCTGACGTATATTACTTGATTTATTATTGAATTGAATTCATCAAACTGAAGCGGCCGATTGTCTAATGCAGCTTGAAGTCGGAATCCATAATCGACCAGATTTGTTTTTCTGGCTTTGTCGCCGGCATACATTCCTCTTATTTGAGGTATAGTTACGTGGCTTTCATCAATAACGATTAAGAAATCATCAGGGAAGCAATCGATTAAGCAGAAAGGGCGTGTTCCAGGTAATCTTTTATCAAAGTATCTTGAATAATTTTCAATGCCAGAGCAGTATCCTAATTCTTTAATCATTTCCAAATCATACTTAACGCGTTCTTCGAGGCGCTTTGCTTCGAGGTAATTTTCGTTTTTTATGAATTCTTCAACTTCAACTGTTAAGTCTTCTTCAATCTTTTGAATAATATCAGTCATTTGGTTTCTTGATGTGACGAAAAGATTGGCAGGATAGATGTTTATTGATTCGATTTTTTCAATAATCTCTCCAGTATCAACATTAAATGAGCTAATGCTCTCTATAACATCATCCCAAAAGATAATGCGCAAGGCGTAATCAGCATAAGCAATAAATACATCAACTGTGTCGCCCATTACCCGAAAATTACTTCGTTTGAAATCATTCATCGACCTAGAGTAAAGGCTGTTTACTAAAAGATTTATAAAGTTGCTAATGTTTATTTCTTGATTTGTCTTGATTTTTATTGTACTACTTAAGAATTCTTCTGGATTACCAATTCCATATATGCATGATACGGAAGAAACGACAATAACATCCTTGCGCCCTGAAAGTAATGCCGAGGTTGCAGAAAGACGAAGCTTTTCTATTTCGTCATTTATTTGTAATTCTTTTTCAATATATGTGTCGCTGGAAGGCAGATAAGCTTCAGGCTGGTAATAATCGTAATATGAGACAAAGTATTCGACGGCATTCTCGGGGAAGAACTGTTTGAATTCTCCATATAGTTGCGCAGCGAGAGTTTTATTGTGGCTAATAACGAGTGTTGGCTTTTCGATATTCTTAATAACGTTGGCAATAGTGAATGTTTTGCCGGAACCAGTAACTCCTAAAAGAGTTTGGTGTTTTATATTTGAAGATATGCCTTCAGTTAATTGAGATATTGCCTCTGGTTGGTCACCTGTAGGGGAAAAGTCAGATACTAGTTTAAAATCCATTTAGGTTTTGTTAAGCCCTTTCTATTTTGTACGTTTCCAAATGGTCCAAATGGTGTCAGTTTCAAGATAACCGTTTGTAACGATATAAGTTAAATTGATTTCATCGGCTTTGTCACTTATACCACCTTTACCTTTTATGTTAAGTCCATTGTATGCATGATTTGGAATAATTATTTCAGTTCCAAGAATATTATTGAAGTCAACATTAAGAGGAATGTTTTTTGAAGCAAAGTTAACAAAGGTGAAACGTCCACCTTTTGCAATAGGTTCAGGATAATACTTCCAAGGAGAATCAATATCGGAGGAATAAGTTGTTCCAGTTGTTTCCCAAACGCTCCAATTACCATACATTGTTTCAGGAACAATAATAACATAAACTGTACGATAAATTGGATTTGCATAATTATTGTTTTTATCTCTAGCAACATACTTAATTGTGTAAGCTCCCGCAGTAGTAACGTCAACAGCTCCAGTTACAGATACTGTCGGGTTATCGTCTTCATCATCTTTAGCAGTAATTCCAGGGTCGCCAAAAGAAGAATTCAAATTAATATACATAGTTGCCGCACCGTTCAAAGTAACCATTGGAGGCGATATGTCATATTTCTTGCAAGAAGAAAAAATAAAAATAATAACGAAAAATGATAAAAAGTATTTAAGATTATTTTTCATAAACAAATGTTATTTTACAATTTTCTCCAAATATACAGATTTTATTTTTATCAAAACAAATTTATGAAAAACTTTTTATCTTTTTTCATAATTGTACAAGTTTGTTGCGCCGTGAATCTATTTCATTATTGAAGCCGAATGAAGAATAAATAAAAAAATAAAATCTTACTATTTACTTCTATTATTAATAATTCATTGAAAAATTTTATAATTTTGCTTAATAAATATAAAGCCAAATGAAAGTTAAACGAAAAAAGTATGTGGCAATAGATAAATTGAACGAAAAAGTTGATTTGTCTTTAATGGATAAAACGATAAAAAAATATAAAGGAGAAGAAGGTAATATTATTCCAGTTTTGCAGAGTATTCAAGAAGTTTACGGATATATAAACAAATCCGCAGTTGAATATGTTGCAAAGAAATTAGAATTAAGTAAAAGTTACTTTTGGGAGGTTGCAACTTTCTATTCACAATTTAAGCTGGAACAAAGGGGTAAACATATTGTTAAGATTTGTCAAGGAACGGCTTGCCATGTGCAAAACTCAAAAAGCATATTAAATTCGATATCAGGGAATTTGAATATTCAAGAAGGCGAGACAACAACAGATAAACTCTTTACGATAGAGTCGGTTGCATGTGTTGGATGTTGTTCTTTGGCGCCAGTAATGGTTGTTGATGGAGAAACATTTGGAAAACTTGACGAGAAAAAGGCCATCAAAATCATTAGTAATATGAAAAGTAATGATAAAATTAATTAATAATGGCTAAATTTAAGATAATAGTTGGATTAGGAAGTTGCGGCATTGCAGCAGGGGCAAAAAAAGTATATGATAAGATTAAAGACTTGAAAGAAAATGAAAATCTTGATTTAGATTTAGATATTACTAGTTGTATAGGTATGTGTTACAAGGAACCCCTTGTTGAAGTTATTGATGAAAATGGGAGTTACTTGTATGGAGAAATAGATTTGAAAAAAGCAACACTTATAATTGAAAATCATTTTAAGCAAAAGCTTCCTTTACTCGAAAATATCGTATATTCAAATAAATTTAAGGCTTCAGAAAATAATTTCATTAATCAACAAGTTAAAATCGTTTTAAAAAATTGTGGGAAGATAAATCCAGAAAACATAAACGATTACGAAATAAATGACGGCTATAAAGCAATTAAAAAAATTGTAGAAAATAATACAAATAGAGAACAAATAATTAAAACAATTGTCGAATCAGGACTAAGAGGTAGAGGTGGAGGAGGATTCTTAACGGGATTAAAATGGCAATTCGCTTTTAATGAAAAAGCAGAACAAAAATATATTATTTGCAATGCAGATGAAGGTGACCCTGGAGCATTTATGGATAGATCTGTTCTTGAAGGCGACCCACACTCTGTTATAGAAGGCATGACAATAGCCGCTTATGCAATAGGCGCAACAAAAGGATACATATATTGTCGAGCAGAATATCCTCTGGCAATTAAAAGACTTAATATTGCAATAAATCAAGCAATAGAAAAAGGATATTTAGGAGAAAATATATTTAATAAACAAGGCTTAAACTTTGATCTAAAGGTTAAAGAAGGTGCCGGAGCTTTCGTTTGTGGAGAAGAAACAGCTCTTATAGCTTCAATAGAAGGAAAACGAGGTATGCCACGAAAACGTCCGCCATTTCCTGCAAAATCTGGACTATGGGGAAAACCAACGAACATAAACAATGTTGAAACTTATGCAAACGTTGCTTGGATTATCCTAAATGGAAGCGAAGCCTATGCAAAATATGGAACAGAAAAAAGCAAAGGAACGAAAGTGTTTGCTTTAGCAGGAAAAGTAAATCGTTCAGGATTAGTTGAAGTCCCGATGGGAATGACTCTCCGAGATATTATTTTTAAGTTGGGGAATGGGATTAAAGACGGGAAGAGATTTAAAGCTGTACAATTGGGAGGTCCTTCAGGAGGATGTATTCCAGAATATCTTGCAGACACAGTTGTTGATTACGATTCCTTAAAAGCAACGGGAGCAATTATGGGTTCTGGAGGTTTGATTGTTATGGATGAGACGAACTGTATGGTTGATGTTGCGAAATACTTTCTTGAATTCACTTGCGCGGAATCTTGTGGAAAATGTACGTTTTGCAGAATAGGCACGAAAAGAATGCTAGAAATATTAGAACGGATAACTAACGGAGAAGGAAAAAATGATGATTTGGAAAAGCTAGAAAACTTATCCGAATTAATTAAATCAAACTCTCTTTGCGGATTGGGACAAACGGCTCCAAACCCAGTACTAACAACAATTAAATACTTTAGGGACGAATATGAGGCTCATATTAATCATAAAAAATGTCCAGCTAAAGTTTGTTCAAATCTTTTAACCTATAATATAATCCCTGAAAAATGTACAGGATGTACTATCTGCGCTACTAAATGTCCGGTTAAAGCAATTGATGGAGAGCGAAAGAAAATTCATGTAATAAATCAACAAATTTGCACTAAATGCGGAATATGCTTTACTAAATGTAAATTTAACGCAATTGAATTTCACTAATTTTATGTTTACTAAAACTATGGAATAACAACAATTCAATTATAATGTTTACAAACTTTAGACGCCGAAATTGAAAATGAATTGTTTTTTTTTAGTATGATAATGTAATTTTGTAGAGATGCAACCTTTTTACATCTCTACAATCCTTTTTATAAGATACTTTAGAGTTAAAGTTTCTTAATATTTTGCCATAATATTTTCTATAGTTCTTCTGCTTTCGGTAATGTCAGAGCTATTTACTTTTGTAATATTTTCCATAATTGTTTTAACTACTTTTAAATCTCTTACGGTAATATTTTTCATGAATTTTTCTTTAATTTTTTCGTCCATATCCATAAAGGCATAAGCTAATACTTCAGGCTTACAGTCCTTAATGACTTTTTTTGTTTTAATATCAGAAAATCCTATAATTTGATCTATTTTATAGAAACGATTATCCTCTGTTTGTGTATTACTTGTTATTTGTTTCCTTGTTTGTTTTATTTCAATTTGCTCTATGTTTTTTTGAACATCCTGATTAGACATTGTGGTATTGTTATATTTTTCTTCCACTCTAATAGTAAAATCAGCAATGATATTCATGTAATTAATAAATGCTTCATAAGGAGAATTGTAAGGATTGAAGTATTTATGAACATCGCCATCAGAAAACCATTTTGTGCACATATAATAAAAGTGGTCACTAGTTTGCAAATACTTCCAATCTTTTAATATATCAAAACTATCACATTGTATAACTTTATCACGCAAAGCATATAATGTGTCAAAAGCTTGATCTTGCAATTCATTTCCAATCCATGCTGTAAGGTCTCTTTCTTCATCAGCCCATGAAATAGGATATGGAACATGAATTGGAGCAACAGGTTGTAGCTTTTTAGTAGCTTCAGAAGGAGTCACAAAAGAATAATTAGAATTAGCAAAAACTTTACCAGGTAAAGCTTTTAGGAATTCAAATATACCTGTTTCAGGCCATTGATGTTCGCCAAAAGTTTCATAATCCATAAATAGATTAATAATTTCTTCTTTTTGATCAACATTGTTTAACCAATCCACAAATTTTTCAGTTGTTAAAGGCCATTCGCCCCATGTTTGTTGAGAAAAACGGAATGCAATATCGTCACTAAGTTGAAAATTTTTCAGCAATAATTTAAGAGTAGGATTAATTGGATTATAATATAAAAAGTTGGGACTTTTCCAACCCAAAATATGCTTAGCACCTTCTGTAAGCATAGTGTTAAATCCTAGATTAGCAACCATAGCTCCTATTTGATCAGAGTAAATTAACTCAGTATTTCTAAAGGTCTTTGGTTGTTGTCCAAAAAGCGCTTGTATCTTTTCTGAATGTTTCTTTACTTGATATTCGAACTCATCTTTGTTCTTTAAAGCACTAAGAGAGTGGGCGTATGTTTCTCCGATAAATTCAACACAACCAGTATCGGCTAACTGCTGAAAGCTCTTTAATACATCAGGAGCATACATCTCAAATTGATCTAATGCACACCCAGAGATAGAGAATGCAACTTTAAACCTAGTTCCATATTCTTTAATCAAATCAAGTAATATTTGATTTGTTGGCAAATAGCATTTATTTGCAACGCGATTCATAATATAGTTATTTTGATAATCATCATAATAATAATGATTTGCACCTATATCAAAAAAACGATAAGTTTTTAACCTAAACGGTTGGTGCACTTGAAAATAAAAACAAATATTTCTCATATAATCTATTTATTTGCTTTGATAAAATTAATACTAATATAACATTTCTTCATATAATCCCTTTACTTTAAACCCAACATGCTCCCATTTTAAATTATCTACTTCTATTTTTCCGTATTTAATAAAAACATCAGATAATGCTTTATAATGTAAAATACCGTAAATAGCATCAGCCATAGCATCAATATCCCAAAAATCAACTTTTATAGCGTGTCTTAAAACTTCAGAAACTCCAGATTGTTTTGAAATAATAACAGGGACATTAGACATTAACGCTTCAAGTGGAGAAATTCCAAATGGTTCGGAAACAGATGGCATAACATAAACATCACTAAGAGAATACATTTTAAGAACATCATCTCCTTGCAAAAAACCTGTAAAATGGAAGTGAGTAGCTATTTTTAGTTGAGCAACACGCTTTATCATGCGGTAAAGCATATCTCCACTCCCCGCCATTACAAATCGTACATTTTTATCTTTTTGAATTATTTTATTTGCTGCTTCAACAAAATAATCAGGTCCTTTTTGAAATGTAACTCTACCTAAAAATGTCACTATTTTTTCTTGCAAATGTCGTTTGTATTCTAATCTTTCAATATTTGCAATTTGATCAACAGCATTATGAACCGTTACAACCTTATCAGGATTAATGTGATATCTTTCGATAACAATATCTCTTGTGTAATTACTAACCGTGATAATCTTATCCGCAGCATCCATACCCTTCTTTTCAATTTCATATACATTTTGATTGATGTTTTCTCCAGATCTGTCAAACTCAGTTGCATGCACATGTATTATTAAAGGCTTTCCTGATGCTGATTTAGCGGCAATTCCTGCAGGATAAGTAAGCCAATCATGTGCATGAATTATATCAAATTCATTTTCAGTTGCCAGTTTAGATGCAGTTAAAGCATAACGAGCCACTTCAGACATCAAACTAGAGCCATATTTGCCCGAGAAAGAATACTTTTTAGAAAAAATAGACTCCTGAGAATCACTTCCTGCAAATTCTTCTTTGTTTATAATTCTATCATATTCTTCAGGTGATAAATAAGGGACAATATTTGAATATACCTCAAGATATGTTATTTGCTTCCAATATTCCTGAAATAATTTCTCCTTAATATTTATTTCAACATCACTTGCGCTAACCATTTTTACATAACGACTATCTTCATCCCCATAAGCTTTTGGGACAACAAATAATATCTCTACACCACTTTTCAATAATCCCCTAGTAAGACCATAACAAGCTGTTCCTAAACCGCCTGTTATATGTGGAGGAAACTCCCAACCAAACATTAATACTTTCATAACTAATCTAATTGTGAATAATAATCAATTAATTTTTTCATTCTAATAACTTCTGCAACACTCCATGCTTGAGAAATACAACCTCCTGGTTTATGAGGAGGATCTCCGTCATAAACTTCCGATATACTTCCTATTCCATGCTCTTTCATAACTCCCTCAAAATGCACGTAAATACTTTCTACAAATGATAAGCCAGATTTTTTATGTATTTTTAAATAACCTTCAACAAAATGCCCAATAAGCCAAGGCCAAACAGTTCCCTGATGATATGCTAAGTCTCTTGATGTTTGATCGCCATAATATAATCCTTTATAATTTAAATCTTTAGGACTTAATGTTCTTAATCCTCTTGGTGTTAATAATTCATTTTTTACAATGTCAATTACTAGTTTTCTGATTTGTTCGCTAATTGGATTATATGGTAACGATGTTGCTATAATTTGATTAGGCCTAATAGCCCAATCTTTGTATTCCCCATTAACATAATCAGCTAAATAACCTTTGTTTTTATCCCAAAAAACATCTTTAAAAGATTCAGGAATAAGTTCACTCAAATATTCCCAATCTTTAACGAAATTATTATCTTTAGCTATTTTAGCTACTTCAATAGAAAACATAATAGCATTATACCATAGTGCATTAATCTCAACACAGTAACCAATACGAGGCGTAACTGCTTTTCCTGCAACAATGGCATCCATCCATGTTAATGCTTTGCCTTGTTCACCAGCCCATATTAAACCATTATCGTGCATTTTAATATTAAATTGACATCCATTTTTATAACCATTTAATATTAATAGCATTTTATCTTTATATTCTTTCCATATTTTATCTTTTGTTTTTGTATGTCGTGCATATTGTTGCAATGACCAAAAAAACCATAAAGAAGCATCCACAGAATTATATACAGCATTAGTTCCTGTACCACAATTAGGAAATAATGGTCCTTCTAAATTTTCTAACATTGAGTCTATGACAGCTTTGCATGTTTTTGAATCATCAAGAGATAATGTCAATCCAGGTAATGAAATAAAAGTATCTCGTCCCCAACTTCCAAACCAAGGATAACCAGCAATAATTTCAGTTTTTTTATTTTTTTTAACTATAAATTGTTGAGCAGAATTGATTAGATTATTTTCAAAATTAGTTCTCGGAATACGTTTGTTTAGTTCTTTTGAAAATAATCTACCTAAAGAAATTGGTTCAGAACTATCTGTTCCTGCGGAAAAAATAATACTTTCACCTTTTTTAATATCTACTTCAAAATAGCCATAAGTAAATAAATCTTCACAACATTCATAACCACGCTCTTGTTCTTTTATATATTCAAAATTATAATACCAATCTGGAGAAGCCACAAATTCTGCCTTTTTTGAGAATTGCATAAAAACACTTGTGTATCCCATATACATACGACATCTTATTCCATTTTTTATTGGTTCATAATGAGTATCAACATAATTGTTTGCTTTAGAAGATTTATTAACATTTCTAAATGCTAAAAATGGCCGCATACGAAGTTTTGTTGCAGAATGAGCATCTTCTAATGTGTATTTAATAAGTATTCTATCTTCTTCTTGAACAAAAAGCATTTCTTTGGTAAGTACTACGCCTCCAACCCTATATGTTATTTTTGGAATAGACTCTACCGTTAAATTATCTAAATATTTATGTCCTTTAGGACTATATACATTATGGCAAAATCTATGTAGAGCCAAATTAAATTCGGCGTCATGTTGAATGATTGTTTCATCTAAAGATGACAACAATACATGGTTTTCATTATCAATAGTAGGTTGAGGAACAACAAGTAAACCATGATATTTTCGTGTATTAGACCCTATTATAGTAGTGTTAGCATAAGAACCAGCTCTATTAGTACGCAAAAACTCTTTGTTTAGCGTGTATTCTAAATTAACTAACTGTGTTTTATCAAATTCAATGTAGTTCATAAGAATTTAATTTAAAAAAATTTCTTAAATATTTTTTGAAAATACTGAGTATAAAAACACCAAATGTAGTAAAAAAAATAACTATTGTCAATACCCTAATGAAAATTAATGTAAAATTAATGGTGTTTTTTGTTTAAATAGCTTTTTTTTTTATATTAATTGCTAATTTTTTTAGACTTATTTTTTTATTGTGTTTTCGCATTAATGACAACATATTTCATCTAAAAAGTTTGTATTTTTTTATAAAAATACAAACTTAAAATTAGGGATGGTATAAAAAAAACAAATTTAAAAAAAATGGAAACATGGTGATTTTGTAATTTTTTTTTAACTTTGAAGCCTATTTAAGTATATAAAACATTATAATTGTTTAATAAATAATTATTTATCATTATGAAAGTGTCAAATATTTTAGCAAACATTTTTAGAATAATTGTTGGGCTAGTTTTTATTTTTTCTGCATTTGTAAAAGGTGTTGATCCAATGGGTTTAAATTTTAAATTAGAAGATTATTTTATTGCGTATAAGATGAGCTTTTTTATCCCTATGGCACTACCTATAGCCATTTTCTTTATCATTTTAGAATTTGTAATAGGAGTTTCTTTGATATTTGGCACTCAAATGTTTTTAACAGCATGGGCTTTATTGTTAACAATGTCATATTTTACAATATTAACATTAGTATCAGCCATAACAAATAGTGTTAGTGATTGTGGTTGCTTTGGTGATGCTGTAGTTTTGACTAACTGGGAAACATTTTATAAAAATGTATTTTTAATGATCCCTACAATTTTTATATTTGCTAGAAGGCGTAAATTCAAACAAATATTTTGCACAAAAGTTGAATGGATAGTTATTGTTACATCAATGTTTTTTATGTTAGTTATGAATGTTTGGTGTTTGCTTTTTGAACCTATTATTGATTTTCGTCCATGGAAAGAAAACAGTGACATTAGAAAGAAACTTATAGGCGAACCAAGTGAATCAAATTTTTTCATAGAATATAAAAATCCAGAAACAGGAGAATTAAAAAAATATCTTTCAACCGAAATTCCTTATAATGATTCCAACTGGGTAAAACAAAATTGGCAATTTGTAAAGACCACAGAAGAAGTAATAAAACCTGCAACTCCACCTGAAATATTGAAATTTGCAATAATAGACAGTAATGGTGATGATTATATGGATGAATTTATCAACCGAAAAGGAGCCTCATTATGGATAATTTCTTATGATTTAAAAGAAGCGAATCTAAATTCATTTAATACAATAGATAAAATTGCTAAAGAAGCAAAAGCAGACAATATTAATGTTATAGGTATAACAGGTACATCTTATAAAGAAGTCGATAAAATATTAAAAAATAAAAAGTATTCTTTTAACTTTTATTCATCTGATGATATTGTTCTAAAAATAATACTTCGTTCAAATCCAGGTATAATTTTAATTAATAATGGAGTTATTATTAAGAAATGGTCACACAGATGTTTCCCTAATAATTATGGAGAAGTTAAAAAGCTAATTAAATAATTTGTGATAAAATATTTCATTAAAAAAACAATATATTCTTTTTCAATACTTTTTGGAGTTATTGTTCTTATATTTTTTTTATTTAACATTTTGCCCGGAGATCCAACAAAAATGCTTATAGGTCAAAGAGCTGATGTTGCTACAATTGAAAATATAAAGAAAGATATAGGATTGGACAAGCCATTATATAAGCGTTTTATGCTGTATATTAATGATGTGTCAATTTTATCAATACATAATAATAATCCTAATAGTTCTATCTTTTTGAATAATAACAAGTACAATTATTTTAAAATACTTTCAATTAAAGGAAAATATATTGTATTAAAATATCCATACTTACAGCGATCATATCAAACTAATAAGACCGTAACTCAAATTATAAGTGATACATTTCCCAATACTTTAATATTATCTTTATTTTCTATAATTATAGCTATATTAATAGGTATTCCTGCTGGTATAATTGCTGCATTAAAAAAAGACACATTTATTGATAATATTATTTTGGTTGTCTCTGTATTTGGAATGGCTTTACCATCATTTTTTGCTGCAATTCTAATTGCTTGGTTTTTTGCTTTTTATTTAGGAGCATATACAGGGTTAAACATGTCTGGGAGTTTATTTATAATTGATGAAATGGGAAATGGGCAGTATTTAGAATTAAAAAACATAATACTTCCTGCAATAACATTAGGTATAAGACCTTTAGCTGTTATTATTGAATTAACAAGAGCTTCTTTTTTGGATGAAATGACGAAGAATTATGTATTAACAGCAAAAGCAAAAGGTTTAGGACATTATTTAATAGTATTTAAACATGTATTAATTAATGCATTAAACCCAATAATAACAGCAATATCTGGTTGGTTTGCTTCAATGTTAGGAGGTGCTGTATTTATTGAATTTATTTTTGATTGGAAAGGTATTGGTAAAATTATAGTTGATTCTTTAGAAAAATATGACTTCCCTGTTTTAATGGGGGCTTGTGTTTTTATATCTATTATATTCCTTTTAATAAATCTTTTAGTTGATTTTTCATATATATTTATAGATCCGAAACTAAGAGATAGCTAATGTCTAATAATTATTGCTGTCTTTTAATCTAAAATAATGAACAGCAAAATACAATAAAGAAATAATCACCAACGGGAAGAATACAATATATAAAAGTTCTATATTATTGTAAATATGGAAAAAAAAGAAAAATGCAATAGACACACAGATAAGTAATATTCCTCTTAATAAATCTTTTCTTAAAGTAATCATTAGTATTAATAATATTAATATAGAAGGAATGCTATGTATGAAAAATGGCATTACAATGTAAGCATCAATATCTGTATTTTCATCAATAAAGTCTAAAGAAAATAAAAATAAAAATAGAGCATAAGCTAAACATAAACAATTAGAGCAATAACGTAGAATTCTATATTTACGCATTTTATTTTAATTTTTTTTTTGTCAAAGATAAGAATAATTGTTAAAATTTAACCTTTTTTAATTTAAGATAATCGGTTTTTGTAATCCTCAAATCCAAATTTTTTCAAAAGCTTAAATTTATTATCTATAGTCCATACTCCAATTGCAGGTAGGTTTATTCCATTAAATGTTGTAGTTTTAACCATTGTATAATGAATCATATCATCAAAAATAATTTTATCTCCAATGTTTAATTCTTTTTCAAAATAATATTTTTCAATATAATCTCCTGCAAGACATGTTATTCCTCCAATAGAATACATGTGTTTTCCTTTAGTTTTTTCTACAGAACCAATTACTGAAGGTTTATAAGGCATTTCTAAACAATCAGGCATGTGATTAGCGAAAGAAGAATCTATCAATGCTACTTTAATTCCATTGTTTTCTACAATATCAATAATTGTAGTGACAAGATATCCCGTTTGCCAACCAACCGCTTCTCCTGGTTCTAAAATAACCTCTACATCATATTTTTCTTTAATTTTTCTAATAAGGCTTATCAAATGTTCAACATCATAGTCTTTTCTTGTTATATGATGTCCCCCTCCCATATTTAGCCATTTTACTTTATGCAGTAAATCTCCAAACTTTTCTTCTACATGCTTTAATGTTCTTTCCAAAACAAAAGAATCATTTTCACATAAAACATGAAAATGTAATCCTTTGACTTCTTTTGGTAATTCTTTAATCATGTTTGCAATAATACCAAGGCGAGAACCCTTAACTGCAGGGTTATATAAGTCCGTTTCTATCTCCGAGTATTCTGGATTAATTCTCAATCCAATAGAAACTGCTTTTTTACTTTTTTTTATAGAATCTTTATGCTTTTCAAATTGATTTAACGAATTGAATGTAATATGGTCCGAATACTCTAATATCTTTTCAAAATCGTTATCAATATATGCAGGACAATAAGTGTGTATTTCTTTTCCCATTTCTTCAAATGATAATTTTACTTCATTCAAAGAACTAGCTGATGCTCCTGATAAGTACTTTCCAACTAATGGAAATACATTAAAAAAAGAAAAGCCTTTTAATGCACATATAATTTTACAATCAGCCTTTTTCTGAACATAATCTAATAATTCTAGATTTTTTATTAATAAAGACTCATCTAAAACATAACAAGGAGAAGGTACTTCGCTAAAATTTATATTCATTATTATTAATTAAAAAAAAACAATATCAGATTGAAATTCTTTTTAAAGCTTCTGGTATATTTTCTATAATATCTGTAGCAATCAAACATTGTTGAGTGTGTTTTTCTGCAGCAATATCTCCTGCCAAACCATGTAAATAAACAGCTTTAATTAATGATGTTAGAATGTTTTCTGATTGGCTTATCATTCCTAAAATTATACCGGTAAGCACATCTCCACTACCAGCAGTTGACATACCTGGATTACCTGTAGAGTTAAAATATATTTTACCATTAGGCGATGATATGCAAGAATAGTGGCCTTTATATACAATATAAACGTTATATTTTATTGCCATTTCTATTTGTAATACTAATCTTTCAAATGAATTTTTCGAATTTCCAAACAGTCTTACAAATTCGTTATGATGAGGTGTAAATATTGAATTCTTAGGCACAAACGATAGCCATGTTTTGTTTTCTGAAAGTATATTTAAAGCATCTGCATCAAATATAATAGGTTTTTGATAATTTTGAATAAGAACTTTTAATGTTGCTGCTGTATCTTTATGTGTACCAATACCTGGACCAATGGCTATTGCAGAATATTTAGGATAATCAATACTTCCTGTTATTATATTACTATTATCAGCAGTTAAAACCATTGCTTCAGGAACAGATATTTGCAAAATATTATATCCTACTAAAGGTATATAGCTTGTCAGCAATCCTATTCCTGTTTTTAATGCCGCCTTAGAAGATAACACCGCTGCTCCTATTTTCCCATACGAACCACCTATAAACAATCCATGTCCATAATCCCCTTTGTGTGAAAATTTATTTCTTTTAGTTAGTAATAATTTTATTTCATTAATAGTAATTAATTCGTGTTGGTTTTCTGTTTTATCAATATATTCCTTACTTAGATTTATATCAATAACAAACCAATCACCCACTAATTTTTCATTTTCTGGGAACAAAAAAGACAGCTTTGGAAATTGAAAAGTAAGAGTAATATTTGCTTTAAAAACAGTTTCATAATCATTATCCTTATTATTTTCAGCCCAAAGCCCAGAAGGCATATCTACTGCAATTTTAAAAGAATTGATTTTGTTTAAATATTTAATTAAAGTGGCATATTCTTTTTCAATTTTTTTATTTAAACCTGTACCAAAAATAGCGTCTATTATAATGTCAGACGAGTTAATTGTTGGTAATGAAGATACATCGTTTATTAGTACAATTTTATCAGGATGTAGTTTGTTTAACCTTTCATAGTTTATTTGATAGTCGTTACTACTATTATCATTAAAATTAACAATATAAACAATTAAATTGTAGTTATTTTCAAGCATTATTCTTGCAAGAGCTAAGCCGTCACCTCCATTATTACCTTTCCCACAAAATATATTAAAAGGTATATTGGTTTTAAAATTATCTTTTATAAACAAAAACAATCCTTTTGCAGCTCGTTCCATCAAATCAATTGACGCAATAGGTTCGTTTTCTATTGTGTATGCATCACATTCTCTTATTTGCTTGACATTAAATAGCTTCATCTTTCAACTATTTAGCATAACTAACAGCTCTTGTTTCTCTTATAACAGTAATTTTGATTTGTCCTGGATATGACATTTCGCTTTGTATCTTTTGTGATAAATCAAGCGATAATTGTTGAACCTCATTATCGTTTAGTTTATCACTTCCAACAATAACACGTAATTCACGACCAGCTTGAATAGCATAAGTTTTTGTTACGCCTTCATAAGATAAAGCAATTTGCTCCAAATCATTTAATCTTTTTATATATGACTCAACAACTTCTCTTCTTGCTCCTGGACGTGCACCTGATATTGCATCACACACTTGAACTATTGGAGATATTAAATTATCCATTTCCATTTCGTCATGGTGAGCACCGATTGCATTACATATTTCTGGTTTTTCTTTGAATTTTTCTGCTAACTTCATTCCTAAAATTGCATGTGGCAATTCTGGCTCATTATCAGGAACTTTGCCAATATCGTGTAATAATCCTGCTCTTTTTGCAACTTTTGGATTAAGACCTAATTCTGCCGCCATTGTTGCGCAAAGATTAGCAACTTCTCTTGAATGTTGAAGTAAATTTTGCCCATAAGATGAACGATATTTCATTCTACCTATCATTCTTATCAATTCTGGATTTAAATTATGAATACCGAAATCTATAGCAGTTTTTTTCCCAATTTCAATAACTTCTTGTTCTATTTGTTTTTTCGTTTTAGCTATAACTTCCTCTATTTTTGCAGGATGAATACGTCCATCAACAACAAGACGATGTAGTGACAAGTAGGCGATTTCTCTTCTTACTGGGTCAAATGAAGATAGGATTATTGCATCTGGGGTATCATCAACTATTATTTCAACTCCTGTTAATGATTCAATCGCTCTAATATTTCTTCCTTCTCTACCTATTATACGACCTTTTATTTCATCACTTTCAATAGGGAAAACAGTTACTGAATTTTCTATAGCTTGTTCAACTGCTGTTCTTTGTATCGTTTCTATTACAATTTTCTTAGCTTCTTTTGAAGCATTCATCTTGGCTTCTTCCACTATTTCTTTAACATAAGAAACAGATTCTATTTTTGCTTCATTTTTCAATGATTCAATTAATTCTTTTTTAGCTTGTTCTGAAGAATAACCTGCGATATGTTCCAGTTTTTCAATTTGTATTTTGTGAAACTTATCTAACTCTAATTGTTTCTTTTGAGTTATTTCTGATTGAGCATTTAGATTAACTTTTAAAGATTCTATTTCTTTAATTTTCTTTGCTATTTCTTCATTTTTTTGATTAGTACTTTGTTCTTTTTGTTTGATTCTGTTTTCTGCAATTTGTACAGCATTGTTTTTCTCTGTAACATATTTGTCATGATCCGCTTTCAATTGCAAAAACTTTTCTTTTGCTTGTAAAATTTTCTCTTTTTTTATTACTTCTGCTTCACTTTTTGCTTCATCAATTATTCTTTTTACTTTAGCATTACTATTTCTTTTGCTAATAAGATGAAAAACGAGAAAGCCTGCCGTAAATGACACTATTACGGTAATTAGAATTATTATTTCTGTTAACATTTAAAATTTTTTTTAATTAAACAATATATTTATTTTAAATGAAACTTAGAACGTATAAAATCTATCAAAAAACAAAAAGCGTATAATTAGGCAATAATATAATTTAAGTTAAATCTAATAAATCATTCATCTTTTTCAACTTATCTAAAACTATTTTGTTGTTATTTTCTAAGGATTCCTCCATGGCTATTTTTAATGTAACTAATTGTAGTGCACTCATTACAAGTATATCATACTTGTCTGTCATCTTATAGTTTAGTGTAAACTCATCCATCTTTTTGTTAATTTCGTCAACAGCTTTTAAAATCAATTCCCTTTGATCTTCGCTTACTTTTAACTTAAAAGTTTTTTCACCAATTATTATTTCGATAGAAGTGGCACTCATTTGTTAATCTTTTAAAACTTCCATTATATTATCTATTTCCTTTAACAATCCAATTATCTTACTCTTCAATTCTTGCGACTCATTATCTAAGTCCATTAATTTTGCAATTTTAATCATTTTATTTGTATCCTCTAAATTTTTTATAATATTTTTTTGTTCTTCGGCTGTTTTACTCAACTCAGCAATACTTATTTCGCTATCTTTTAACTTCGAATTAACTTCTGATAACGTGATATTTAGATTATTTATATTATGATTATAATTTCTTATTAAACTATCCTTTTCTTGTTCAAAATATTCTTTAGCCTCTTCAAATTTCTTCTCCTCACTATCCAAAATATTTTTAACATTATTAAGCTCTGTATTTAAATTTTCAATAACATCCAGATGCTCTTTTTCTTTTTCAATAGATGCATTGAATAACTCTTCAAACTGTGAAAACTTTAAGCTCATTTCATCTTTTTGAGCATTTTTTTCATTAATAATTTCTTCTAATTCAGTTTTTTTATTTAAATGCCTTGAATTTAACTCATCAATTTCCTTTATAAGCTCATTTTCTTTTTCAACACTTATTTCTTTTTCAACACTTATTTCTTCTTTTAAATTATCTAATTCAGTTTGTTGCTCTCCAATTATAGTGTTATATCTTAATTCCTTAGCCTCTAATTCATTTTGATAATTAGAGGATAATTCATTTATTTTGGCCTCTAATTCATTAATTATACGATTTTTATCATCAACACTTTCTTTTAATTCATTAACCTTAACTTCATAACTTTCAGTTATTGATGTTTTGCTAAACTCTAAATCTTGATTTAAATTATTAACAATTTGTTCTTTCTCTAAAATAACATTATTAGCATTATTCAAATCGGATGTGAGATTTTCAACACGTGTTTTGCATAATTCCAATTCATTATCACTAGCCTCTTTACTTCTTCTTATACTTAATATTTCCGAATTTAAATCCTCATTTTTTCTCTTAATATCTATATATTGTTCTTTTATGCTAATTACCTTATTTTCAAGGATTGAAAGGCTTTCGGTTAGATATTTAATATCAATCATAATAATTTAAAATATTTTT
>MEOD01000057.1 GCA_001768555.1 Bacteroidetes bacterium GWF2_29_10 | reverse complement strand
CACCCAAAAAGGTGTCGCAAAAATTATAAATTATTGATTTACTGAAATTTGCAAAAGAAGAAAAAATCAAGCGACGAAGTCAGGGCTTTATTCCTATTGTTAGATTTTTTAATGATTGAGTGTTTCTGTTTTTCCAATCGTTAAATATATTATCCATTTTTTTGCTGAACGAGACAAATTCGTTGTTGTTATATATCACTTCATTTATCTTTGTAGGTTCAATAGATAATATTGAATAACCATCATTAAAAGGCTTGAAAATTGTTGATTTCATTGAGGGATAAACATTCCAGTAATTTTGTAGTGCATCAATATCAGCATTTGGTATTCCACCTTTCAGATGTGCGAGAATGTCCTGTATGTCTTCTTGTTCCTGACTGTCAATATATCGTGGGATATTAAGGTTGTAATCATTTTTCGGGTCGCTGATTTCTTCAATAGATACCATACGGCTATACCTTGAAACTTCAATTTGTTTAGTAAATACATCTACAATCTTGTGTATGTCCTTTTCCTGTAATCGATTTTTGTTTCCATCCTTAATATAACACTTACTCGCATCAATCATAAAAATACCTTTGCTACGGTCAGCATTTTCTTTGTCAATTACAATAATACAAGCAGGAATGCCAGTACCATAAAATAAGTTGGCAGGCAAACCAATAATTCCTTTAACATATCCTTTTTTTATGATGTTTTTACGGATTTCAGCTTCGGCATTTCCTCTGAAAAGTACCCCGTGAGGCAAAATTATTGCACCTTTCCCATTGCTTTTTAGGGATTTGATAATGTGAAGAAGAAAAGCATAGTCGCCATTCTTTTCTGGAGGAATTCCATAACCTGTAAACCGTTGGAATCCATCATCAGAAGGGTTGAATCCATTAGACCAGTTCTTTAATGAAAATGGAGGATTAGCAACCGAATAGTCAAACGTTTTGAGATATTCATGTTCATTCAGAAATAATGGATTTGAAAGAGTACTCTGTCCTTTAGCAATTTCAGCAGTAGGATGGTTATGCAATATCATGTTCATTCTACAAAGCGCAGCAGTTGCAACATCTTTTTCCTGTCCGTATATAGTCCCAATTCCATCAGCTTCATCAATAACTTTCAGGAGTAATGAACCTGAACCACATGTTGGGTCATAGAATGCAGTATGAGCAGAAGAATTTTTTATACCAATAACCTTTGCCATTATTCTACTGACTTCGCTTGGGGTGTAAAATTGTCCTTTACTTTTACCGCTTTCTGTAGCAAAGTGCATCATAAGGTATTCATAGGCATCACCAAGCAAATCATCATTTTCAGATCTGTTTTTACGAAAGTCTAGAGAAGAGTTTTCAAATATGGAAATTAGGTCTGAGAGCTTGTCAACCATTTCCTTCCCTTTCCCTAGTTTATTTTCATCGTTGAAATCAGCCACATCTATAATTCCCTTAAGGTCATTCGCCTGCGCTAATTCACCAATAATCTTGTTAATACTGTCTCCTATTTCTTTCTGACCTTTTAGTTTTACCATGTCAGCAAATCCACCACCTTTTGGTATTTCTATCAAAGCATTTGGGTTGTTAGCATTTTTGTCAGAGACATATTTCACAAAAAGCAGAGTCAGCACATAATCCTTATACTGACTAGCATCCATTCCTCCTCGAAGAGCATCACAACTTGCCCACAGACTGCTATATAATTCCGATTTTTTTATTGCCATTTATATTGATTGTTTCTAATTGTTTAAATTTTTATCCATCTTTTTTGATTCAATGTGTCCACTGTCGCTGTCTTTTTTTTAGCATAAACACTAAGTTGGTTATATATGCCCCTCATACCTTTTAAAGGTGTTCTTTGGTGTATAATATATTTTTCACAAATCATCAAAAAGAGATTTAGTTATTTTACAAAAATAGGGAAAAAATAATACAACGAATAGAAAAAAGGATGTTATATATAAAATATTTGTACTAATTTTTCAAGTAGATTAAAGATAATATAACACAACAGTAGCAAAAAGAAATTGAACAATTAAAGGATATTTTGGGCGAATATTGATTCACCCACAGATGTACTGGCAAATAAATTAGGGGCAACCGCAATAAATTTATGAGTATTGATTATCTGGCATGAAAATTCTATTACTGTACATGAAAGGTACTATAAAGGTACTATAACAGTACATGAAAGGTACTATAAAGGTACTTAGTCCTAAAATAGGTTTACACATAAAATTAAAATTATGAAAAAAGACTGTATGTGTTAGACAGGTCATGCGTTTGAGACAGGGCATGCTCTGTCTCTACTACGTTATGTGTTTCTATATTTATATATTATGCTTATTGTCGGTGTTTTAGTAAACAAAGTAGGGTTAGGGTAACTTTAGGGTAACTTTAGGGTGAAGTAAAGGCGAAGTAAAGGCGGAGTAATAGCATATAACGCAATGAAAATTAACAAGTTAAGTGTTTTTGTGTAATGTATTGAATATTAAGTTATTAAAAAAATGAGAGTGCGTATTAAAAATAATAATCTTTAATATCTTTATTTTGTATAATTTGTTTTCATTTGAAGCAATTTATTTAATATTTTCTTTAAGTATTATTGCGAAAAAGTATTTTTTGCTGTTCCAAATTATTTGGCGCTGTTAAAAAAAGTTTTTTTATTTTTATGTCTTAGTGATTGAGTTAAAAAAAATCTTTATGACCGCATTAATTTGAAACATTTTTTATGTGTTTAAATAAATCTTTTTCCCCTAATAAATAAGGGGTTTTGTAAGATAAAAAAAAAACGCAGGAAAAAATATTTTTGCTGTTAAAAAAAGATTCCTATATTTACCACAAAATTATATTCAATATAAATTTATTCATTATGAAAAGAGTATATACAGCATTATTAGTATTTTTTTATTTTTTCAATAACATATCTGCACAAACAATAACAACACAACCCATTGCAGGTAGTCCATTTTGTGGCGGAGATAGTGTTAAAATATCATATACTATAACGGGAGCATTTAATGCAGGCAATAATTTTATTGCGCAATTATCAGATGCTTCAGGTAGTTTTGTTAATTCTACAATTTTGGGTCTTGTAGTTTCTCAAACAGCAGGAACTATAAATGCTGTAATTCCACCTAATTCAACGATAGGAACTAAATTTAGGATAAGAGTTATTTCTACGTCACCAATAGTTTTAGGATCTAACAATGGTACAGATTTAACAATTAGTGTTACTTTTAAGGATTTGCCAGCTGAAGCATGTAGTAACATGCCACTATTCTCAATGACTCCCTTGCCTTCAGGAGGAGCATTTTCTGGTAGTGGAACAGTTTCTGGGACTAATTTTTATTCGCCAAGTTCTGTTGGAGCAGGAAGTTATATTGTTACTTATACTCATTTAGGTTGTTCTGTTAAGCAAAGTATTACTGTTGTAGCGGCAACAAGTGTTAGTTATTCTGGTTTAAATGCTACATATTGTACTCAAGATCCAGCAGCTATCCTTTTAGGTACTCCTAAAGGAGGAGTGTTTTCTGGTAGTGGAGTAATAAATAGCATGTTTGTACCTTCTCTAGCAGGAGCAGGAAACTTTACTATTTCATATACTCATAATGGGTGCTTAACGGATGCTACAAATCCTAGTAAAAAAACTGTAGATGTATATGATTCTCCAAGTCCAAATTTAGGAGCAGATAAAACTGTATGTAAAGGGGATAGCGTTACACTTACTGCTTCAAACGGAGTTGATGGATATACTTGGAGCTGGTCGCCTGGAGCAGGATCTTCTAATTTACAAACTATAAAAGTTGCGCCTACTATTACTACAACATATTTTGTTACAGCAAAAGCGAGTTCATGTAATGGTTTTGATACAATTATTGTCAATGTAAACCCATTGCCAGCAGCTGATGCTGGTCTGGATAAAACTGTATGTTTTGGTTATAGAGATACACTAAAAGCTACAGGAGGTATTTCATACTCATGGTCAACAGGTTCAACCAATCAAAATTTGGTTATTAATCCAACGATAACAGCAAACTATTGGGTTATTGTAACAGATTTGAATGGTTGTAAAAAAGCGGATACAGTAAAAGTTACAGTACAAGATCCTATTTCAGTTGATATAGGATTAGACAAAACAATTTGCAGTGGTAGCACGACATCATTAACCGCAACACCTTCTGGAGGTTCAGCTTATACATATACATGGAGTACAATTGAAAGTACTCAAGTTATAAATGTGTCTCCAGCAAGCACACAAAAATACTTTGTTACAGTAAATTCAGCAAAGTGTTCAGCTTTAGATAGTATTGCCGTAAATGTAAATTCTATACCGCAAGTTGATGCTGGTATTGATACTGCTTTATGCCTTGGAGATAGTATTTTAATCTCTGCATCTTTAGTTTCAGCTCCAGTTGTATTTTCTGGGTATACATATAAAACAACAAGTAATGGTCATTACTATTATCTTTCTAATAATCAAACAATTTGGACTACAGCAAAGACAAATGCAGAGGCTTATGGAGGACATCTAGTAACCATTAAGGATGCTACAGAAAATACATTAGTATCTGGCATTAATCCTGGAGTTAGAATGTGGATAGGATTTACAGATCAATTATTAGAAGGGACTTGGACATGGATTACAGGAGAAACATCTACATATACAAACTGGAATGCAGGAGAGCCAAATAATTCTGGCGATGAAGACTATGCTTTAATCAATTGGACTGGGACAGGTTGGAATGATGTAAATAATGCTTCTTCATACTATTCTATTATGGAATATGAGCCTCTTAAATGGGATAATAATTCTACTTATGGAAGTAGATATGTAAAGCCAGCAACTACAACAAAATATAAAGTAACTGTTACTTATGGAGGTTGCACCTCTTTAGATAGTGTTACTGTAACAGTTAAACCATTACCTATTGCAAGTGCAGGGCCAGATTTAACTATTTGTAGAAATAGTTCAGATACTTTAAGAGCATCTGGAGGCGGAACATATAAATGGACTGGAGGCGGAACTAATGCTAAATTATTTGTTAATCCTATAATTCAAACGACTTATGTTGTTACTGTTACAGGAACAAATTCATGTTCTGCGAAAGATACTGCTGTTGTTTTTATACAATACCCTACTGTTGATGCAGGGAAAGACACTTCATTATGTAAAGGAGACAGTATTAAAGTTACAGCAACAGGAGCAACTACTTATTCTTGGAGTAATGGAAAGACAGGAACAACTGTTTGGGTATACCCATTATTAACAACAACTTATATTGTAACAGGAACAGATAATAAATCTTGTACTAACACTGATAATATTGTTGTTTATGTAAATAATCCTCCTGTACCTAATGCTGGTATAGATAAGACGATATGTAAAAATGATAGTGCTACAATAACCGTATCTGGAGGAACAGCTTTAGCTATCTATAGTTGGGCTCCAGCAACAGGTTTAGGTAGTGTAAATACAGCTACAGTAAAAGCTTCACCAGCATCAACAACTACATATATAGTTACACTAACAGATGGTTGTTCGGCAAAAGATACAGTTATTGTTAACGTTACAGCATTGCCTGTAATTGCAGTTTCTGCTAATCGTACAAGTATTTGTGAAAATGACACTACATTATTAACTGCAAGCTCTGTAGGGGCAACGGCTTATGCTTGGTCAAGTACTCCTGTAGGAGCTTTTCAGGGAGCAACAAATATTGCTTCTCCAATAGCAAAACCTACAGCAAATACTACATATAAAGTTACTGTTACTGGTGCTAACCCTACAAATTGTACAAATACTGCTACTATAGTAATCACTGTTAAAGCTAACCCTGTGGTTGATGCAATAAAAGACAGTACTATTTGTGAAGGAAGCACGATTGCAATAACAGGAACTCCTAATGGTGCAACAAAATATTCGTGGTCACATGGAGCAACAACCCAAACTGCAAGTGTAACTCCATTAGTTTCTACAAAATATATTCTTTACGTTACAGCAACAAATGGTTGTTCATCAAAAGACAGTCTTAATGTTACTGTTAATCCTATTCCTGCTGCTTATGCAGGCCCTGACCAAACTATTTGTATTGCAAGTGACAGTATTACCCTTACTGCGACTCCAAATGGAGGAACATATTCTTGGAATACAGGAAGTACAATACAATCAATAAAAGTAAAACCAACAAACCTTACTACTTATACTAATTACATAGTTAGTGTAACGAAAACAGGTTGTTCAAAATTAGATACTGTAAGAATATATGTACAAGCTGCTCTTGTTGCTCAAATTAATGGAAAGAATGCAGGAGACAGTATTAGTATATGTAGTGGAGATACAGCATACCTTACAGCTACAGGAGGATCAAGATACAAATGGAGCACTAGCGTAAATGATACCATAGCTCTGTTAAAAGTAAAACCAGCAACACGTTCTACATACACTGTTACGGTTCTTTCTGGAGCTTGTAGCGCAACCTCTAATATCATAGTAAAAATAAATTCAAAACCAGTTGTTGATGCAGGAACAAGCAAAACAATATGTTTTGGTGAAAGCACAAATCTTTTAGCTTCAGGAACAGGCACAGCTTATTTTTGGGCACCATCAGCAGGCTTAAGTAATGTAAATATCCCGAATCCAATAGCAAGTCCTATTTTAACTACTAAGTATTTTGTCACTTCAACATTGAATGGTTGTACAGCTAAAGATTTTGTTAATGTTAATATTAATGCTCTTCCTGTTATTGATGCAGGAAAAGACACTAATGTTTGTTTTGGTAAGTCTATAAATCTTACAGCAATAGGAGGTCCTAATTACTTATGGGAAACAAATGCTACGACAGCAACAATTACGGTAAGTCCTATTGTCACAAAATATTATAAATTAACAGTTACAAATCCAACTACTCTTTGTAAAAACTATGATTCTGTATTGGTTACCTTAAATTCTTTGCCTATTGCTAATGCTACAGGTTCTTCTACTATTTGCCAAGGAGGATCTACAACCATTACAGCAAATAATGCTAATTCTTATACTTGGGTTGCTTCAATTGGAACAAATCCTACAAGTGTAAAAACTCCTACGGTAACTCCTACTATAACAACAACATATTCTTTAACTATTACTAATGCAAATGGATGTGTAAGTACAAATAGCAGCACTGTTATAGTTAGTGTAGATGCATCTATTACTCCTTCAATATCTTCTGATGCTACAGCAAATACAATTTGCTCTGGCTCTAGCGTTAATATTGCAGCAGGCGGAGGTATTTCTTATAATTGGAATACATCACCTGTAAAAACTACATCTTCAATTAATGAAACCCCTACTATAACAACAACATACCTTGTTACTGTTAGTTCTGGAAGTTGTTCTGGAATAGCAAACATAGTAATTAATGTTAATCCTATTCCAGTAGCAGCAACAGCTGGTATTGATCAAACAATATGTGAGGGTGAAAGCGCTGTATTAACAGCATCTGGGGCAAATAACTACACATGGAGTAATAATGATTCTGTTGCTACGACAACAGTCACTCCAGCAACAACGACAACATATGGGCTTACAGCTACGAATAATTTCAATTGTTCAAAAACAGATGAGATTGTTGTGAATGTATTTACAATGCCTTCTGCAGATGCAGGAATAGACCAAACTGTTTGTAACTCTTCTGCAACTCTTATTGCAAAAGGAGGAAGCAATTATTTATGGTCCACAGCAGAAACTAATGACACTATAATAGTAACACCACTAACAAATACCACTTTTGTTGTTACAGTAAGCATGGCTGGATGTTCTGCTACAGATGATGTTGTTGTTTCTTATATGTCATCTATAAATCCTTATGCAGGAGCAGACCAATATCTTTGTGTTAAATGCACTACAGGAGTAAACCTTACAGCTTCTGCTGGTTCTACATATTCTTGGACCACCACAGAAACAACAAAATCAATAAATGTAAGTCCTATAGTAAACACTACTTATATAGTTACTATATATGCAGGAGCTTGTTCTGGCACGGATGATGTTGCTGTATTTATTAGTCCAAATATAGTTGCTTCGGCATATTCAAATGTTACACTTACTCTTGGCGATAGTGTTAAACTTTCAGCTTCGGGTGGTTCACATTATTCGTGGTCTCCATCGACAACATTAAATAGTGCAGATGTCCAAAGCCCTGTGGCAACACCTATCGCTTCTATTACATATACTGTTAGTGTTTACAATATTCATAATTGTTTTGAAACACAAAATGTTATAGTTACGGTTAGCCCAACCCCAGTAGCAAGTGCAGGGGCTGATGCATTTATATGTCCTGGAGCTAACACTCAACTCATGGCTTCTGGGGGAGTTTTTTACACTTGGAATTCTTCGCCTTCATTATCGGATACATCTATTAACAATCCAATAGCATCTCCAATAGTAACAACTACTTATATTGTTACTGTTAATGATTCTGCAGGGCTAATTGGTGTTGATTCAGTTGTTGTTTTTGTGCCATCAGCAGGCTTTGCTGCAAATGCAGGAGCTGACCAAACAATTTGTATTGATGATGCAACAATATTAAATGGATCAGGTGGTCAATATTATTCATGGTCTCCAACTTATGGTCTGGATAATTCTCAATTACAAAATCCTACAGTAACCCCAGCTTTGAATATTACATATATTTTAACAGTTACAGATATAAATGGTTGTACTGACATAGATGATGTTATTGTAAAGATAAACAAAGATAGTGTTCTTTATTTAGGAACAGACATTGCATTATGTAATTATGATACGATAACTATTGATGCTAACGTTGGAAGTAAATATCTTTGGAGTAATAATGATACTACCCGTGCTATAAAAGTTTATCCTAATATGAATAGCAATTATAGGGTTACTGTATGGCATAACTCAGGTTGTTCTGCTTCAGATGAGATTATGGTGATAGTTAATCCGCTTCCTGTTGCATATTTCTTAGGTTTAGATAGCACTTACTGTATTAATGACAATACAGATATTCTTCTTAGAAATACAGTTAACGGAGTGTTAACAGGTAATGGAATCAGTGGTTATTTATATATACCTTCACAAGCAGGAGTAGGCGTTGATTCTGTAAAATATTCAGTAGATAGCATGTATATAAGTAAAGCATCTATTTTCTATGATGATTTCAATGTAGAAAGAGGATGGACTGGAATAGATTCAAACTATACGGATAGTAAATGGGAAAGAGGAAAAGCAATAGCCTCAATAGCATGCTCAGGAAGTGCAGACCCATCGACTGATGCAACAGGTGATTCTAAAGGTTATATTTTAGGAAATAGGATAGGCTCTTGTTATGATAACAATCTTGCTACGACATATTATGTTAATTCCCCAATAATTAACTGTACTGGAGCTGACAATATTCATTTACGTTTCAAAAGAAATGCAGGATGCGAAGGAAATACATGGGATAATATGAATATTGACGTATTCAATGGAACAGCATGGACCACTATATTTAAAAATGACTTATCAAATTTCAATGATACAGATTGGGTTAGCGTTGTTTACGATGTAAATAATTATGCTAAAAACAATCCTAATTTCCAAGTAAGATTTGGAATAGGTCCAACTGATTCAAATGAACCATTCAAAGGTTGGAACATTGATGATTTTGAAATTTATGGATATATTAATAATAACTGCTCTAATTATGATACTGCTATTACTGAAGTATTTGATATGCCAACTGTTACAGCAGGAAATGATACTGCTATTTGTAAAGGTGACACAGCTTCTTTAATTGCGATAGGATCTGTTGCAGGAGTTTATACATGGAGTACAGGCGAAAATGCACAAACTATAAAAGTGGCTCCTACAAAATCTACTTTCTATTATGTTACTATTACAGAAAACAATTGTATAGATATTGACACAATGCTTGTTACTGTTAATAAAATTCCTCAACTTGAAGCAGGAAGTGATATTACTATTTGTAATGGACAAACTGCGAACATTGTTGCTACATCTGATGCTCCTGTTTTATGGAACACTGGACATAATACTACAAATTATAGTATTGCTCCAGTTATAACTACTATGTACTATATTACTGCAACAAATGTTTATAATTGTGTTAATAATGATTCTATTAATGTTGTTGTTAATTCATTGCCAACAACAAATGCTGGGCTAGATGATACTATTTGCTTAGGACAAACAACAACTTTAACTGCAACAGGAGGAGTAAACTATGTTTGGGATAATGGTATTATAACAAACACAATGGATGTTACTCCGTTAACAACTAAAACATATATTGTTACATCATATAGTGCAGAAGGATGTTCTTCTTTAGATTCGGTTATTGTTATTGTTAATACATTGCCTTTAGCTAATGCTGGTATTGATAAGCAAATTTGCTTAAATGATAGTGTTATGATTATTGCAAATCCTGGATTTTCTTATATATGGAGCAATGGAATAACTAATGATACTATATATGTAAAACCAATAGCATCTGAACAAGTTAAAGTTACGGTAACAGACCTTAATAATTGTCAAAACTTTGACTCCGTATTTGTTACTGTAAACACACTGCCAAGTATTACTTATTCGAATGATACTACAATTTGCTTGAATGAAACTATTACATTTAAAGTAAATGCAGATACAGTTTATTCCTATAATTGGAATGAAGGTTCATCTAGTTCATCTATAACTGTTACTCCTTTAGCAAATTCATTTTATACGGTTACTGTTACCAATGGTAATGCTTGTACATCTACTCATTTATTCTCAGTTAATGTAAATGCATTGCCTTTAATTACAGTTTCTAATGATACTACAATTTGTAAATTTGACTCGGCTTATATTTCCGCTACTGGTGCAGGAAGCATATTATGGAGCACAACAGAAACAGCAAACTCTATTTATGTTAAACCTAATATTACTTCTAATTATATTGCTCAATTAACGGATATTAATGCTTGCAAATCTTATGATACTGTTGTTGTTACGGTAAATGGTATTCCTTTATTAAATGCTGGTTCAGATATTACTGTTTGTAAGAACACTCCTACTGTATTAACTGCAATTGGAGTGGGTGATTTTTTATGGAGTACTGCTGAAACAAATCCTTCTATAAATATAATGCCTATTATTGATGCCAAATATACTGTTAGTTTAACAGATGGAAATGGTTGTACAAATACAGATGAAATAAACATTGTTGTTCTTGAACTTCCTATTGCTAATGCAGGAATTGACCAAACTATTTGTATAGGAACAAACACATCTTTAACTGCAACTGGAGGTATTTCTTACAAATGGAATAATAGTATTAACAACCAAGTAAATTATGTCAATCCTTTAGTTAATACAACCTATATTGTAACTGTTACGGATGTTAATAATTGTTCTGAAATGGATGATGTTGTTATTACAGTAAATCCTTTACCTCTTGCTGATGCTGGTTTAAATGACACTGTTTGTTTAGGTGTATATGCTAATCTCAATGCAACTGGAGGTATTTCTTACAAATGGAGCACAGGGCATACAACTCCAAGCATAAGCTTAAATCCTACTGTATCAACAAAATATTTTGTTACTGTAATGGATAATAATAATTGTAAAAATATAGATTCTGCTTGGATTATTGTTAAACCTTTGCCTCAAATAAATGCAGGTAATAATGTAAGTATTTGTAATGGGCAATCTTATAAAATAATTAGTTCAGTAAACGAAGTTGTTACTTACAATTGGTCTGACCCAATTACTCTTTCTGATATAACTATACCAGATCCTATTGCAACTCCAATTGCCTCTACAACATACACTCTTACTGTTACAAATAATCATAATTGTATTTCTACTGACGATGTAGTTATTGAGGTTGTGGATTTACCATTAGCTTCTGCTGGTGCAGATGTTTATGTTTGCATAAATAACATGTTTGATCTTTCGGCTTCAGGAGGAATTGAATATTTGTGGAATACTGGTGACACGACTAAAAATATTACTAAGCAAGCTCTTGTAAATACAGACTACGTTGTTACTGTTGTTAATGAGCATGGTTGCAAGAAAACAGATACTGTTTCAATATTTGTTAATCAGCTTCCTTTAGTTGAGGCAGGAAGTGACCTTACTGTTTGTTATGGAGATTTAGTTAATCTTCTAGCAACAGGTGCTTCTAATTACGCTTGGAGTAATGGAGTTAATACGGATAATAATGATTTTACTGCGACTATATCTAGTAAGTATTTTGTTACAGGAACTGATGCTAACGGTTGTTATAATGTAGATTCTCTGACTTTAACCGTTAATCCTTTACCTATAGTTAATGCAGGAAATAATCTTAGCATTTGTTATGGAAAAGATATTACTTTAAAAGCCACTGGAGGTATTGTTTATAATTGGTCTCCAGCAGGTACTCTTTCTGCTCCAACCGATTCTATTACTATTGCAGCTCCTATAGTTTCTACTAATTATGTTGTTACTGTAACTGACATTAACAATTGTTCTAATACTGACGATATTTTAGTTACTGTAAACAATCTTCCTGTAGCTAATGCAGGTTTAGATTTGACTATTTGTAGAGATGAAAAAACTATTATTAATACAGACTCTACAGGATTTTTACTTAATAATTATCAATGGTATCCTTCTACAGGTTTAAGTTCTGCAGGCATTTATAATCCTGTAGCAAAACCTAATTTTACTACAACTTACATTCTTACAGTTACTAATAATTATGGATGTACTTCTATTGATAGTGTAATAGTTAATGTTAATATCCCTACGGTATTTAATCTTCCTGCGGATAAATCAATATGTTCTGGTGATGGAGTTCAATTAATTGCTAATGGTGTCGCCAATATTACTTACAATTGGACTCCTGCTATAGGTCTTGATAATTATAATAATGATACTGTATTTGCCAATCCTGCTCTTACTACAAAATATATTGTTGTAGGTACAGACGTTAATGCTTGTACATACACAGATGATGTAGTTGTTACAGTTAATCCTAAGCCTTATATTTATGTGTATTCTGATGATAACAAAATTTGTAAAGGTTTTGCTACTTCTTTAATTGCTCTTGGTGATGCAGTTTATTATTCTTGGAATAACGGAGTTGTTGGTCAAAACATAACAGTTAGTCCAGATACAACAACTTTATACACTGTAACAGCTGTTAATGCTTATAATTGCGTTAATAATTATAGTTATACTATAAATGTGGACACATTGCCAATTGTTGTTGCTAGTGTTGATGATACAATATGTTATGGAGAGAAAGTTGCGATTAGTGCTACAGGTGGTATTATGTATTCTTGGGCACCTTCATATAATATGAACTTCAATAATATTCAAAGTCCAATAGTCTCCCCTTTAACAACTTCTATTTATTATGTCACAGCTACAGATGTTAATGGCTGTACTGCTGCAGACAATATGACAATCAATGTTAAACCTCTTCCTATTCCTAATATTACTCAAGATAAATATTCAATATGCTTAGGAGATTCTGTCTTAATGGTTGTTAATGGTGGTACTGACTATGTATGGAATAATGCAAGTACAAATGATAGTATTTATGTTACACCAACAGCTAATACTACATATTCAGTAACAGCAACAACAAATGCTTGTACAGCTAAAACTTTTGCTACTGTAACTGTTAATAAAATTCCTGTTGCTTTTGCTGGAATTGATAAAACAATAAATCTTGGTGAGTCTACAACTCTTAATGCAAATATAAACGACAATTATTTATGGTCAACATTTGCAAATACTCAATCAATTTATGTTACTCCAACAACAACAACAACGTATAGCCTTAAAGTATGGTCAAATGCTAATTGTTATTCTGTAGAAGATACCGCAACCGTTTTTGTTATTAATAATGTTCCAGTATCTGCTGGTGCTAACAAAACTATATGTTTTGGAGATTACGTTGAGATTGGAAGTAATGGCATTTCAGGAATAAGTTATGACTGGAGCCCAAATATAGGTATAATTAATAATAAGATATCTAATCCAACAGTATATCCTTCTGTTACTACTACATATACCGTTTCTGCTGAATTTGCAGGAAGTACTTCTACTGCAACTGTAGTTGTTACGGTAAACCCATTGCCAACAACAAATACTACTAAAAATATTGATGTTTGTTTAAACTCTTCTGTTAATATATCGGCAACAGGTGGGTCTTTATATACATGGTCGCCTTCTTATGCTTTAACTTATAACGATACAGCTTATACTACAGCAAGTCCATTGGTTAATACAACGTATATGGTTACGATTACAAATGTGTACTCATGTTCTGCTATTGATTTTGTTATTGTTAATGTGTTAGACTTACCTAATGCAGATGCAGGTTTTGACAAAACATTATGTTATGCTCAAACAGATACTCTTTTTGCAATAGCAAGCAATGGATTGGCTCCATATTCTTACAAATGGATACCATCGGAGTTTTTAAATAACAATTATTCTGACACAGTTCTTATTACTCCTTTAAAAAACAGTTCATATATATTATCTATTACTGATGCTAATGGTTGTACAGATAATGACACTATTATTGTAAACATTAATGCTCCTATAGCTGTTAATAATACACCTTACAAAATACTCTGTTTTGCCGATTCAAGTAATCTATCAGCTACTTTGGCTAGTAAATACACTTGGAGTACAGGCGATTCTACACAAACTATTAATGTTAAACCAACAACAAATACAACTTACTTCTTAACTCTAACCGATGTTAATGGATGTACAGCAAGAGACATGTTTAATGTTAATGTGACTCCTGAAAATATTATTAGCTTTAATGTTTTAGATTCTGCATATTGTATTGATGCCTTAGAAGTAAATCTTGAGGCTTACCCTGTAGGTGGAATATTTACAGGAAATGGAGTTTTTAATGATATCTTTAATCCAACAAATGCAGGTGTAGGAACTAGTATTGTTGAATATGCATTCGATACTACATATTTAAATAAAGTAAAATTATTCTATGATGATTTCTCTTCTGAAAGAGGTTGGACTGGTTATGGTTATGGTGGTTGGGAACGAAAACAAGCGCAAAGTAGCCCATGTGGAGCAACTGATTTTGATGCAGACAATTCTGTAGAGAATATGATTATTGGTACTTATATAGGACAGTGTTATGATAATAATATTGACAATACTTATTATCTAACATCTCCAGAAATAAATTGTACTGATGCAACTAATGTTAACATTTCATTCTCTCGCTTTGCAGGATGGGAAAACAATTCTTATGATAAATTTGTTGTTCAAGCTTGGGATGGAGTTGATTGGGTTAATGTTTATGCTAATAATAATGACCTAAAAGACAATAAATGGACTTACCAAAACTTCAACTTGGCAACAATTGCTGATGGTAATGCACAATTTAAAGTACGTTTTGGAATAGGCACTACCGATTACCAAACTAATAACATTGGATGGTATATTGATAATTTTGAAGTAAGAGGTATTGTTCAAAATACTTGTTATGCTAAAGCTTATGACACTGTAAAAGTTGTTGATCTCCCTATTGTTAATGCTGGTATTGACGCCACTATTTGTATAGGTAATGAAACTACTCTTAAAGCTTCTGGTGCAACTCAATATTTCTGGAGCAATTCAATTATGACAGATACTAATACCGTTAGTCCTGACACAACTACTCAATATATGCTTAAAGGTATAAACGCTTACGGTTGTGTTAATTTTGATAGCGTAATAGTTAATGTAAATCCTTTACCTATTGCTAATGCTGGATTAGACACTACTGTATGTCCTGAAATGTCTGCTTCTCTTACAGCTACAGGTGGAATAATGTATTATTGGAATACACTTGAAATTACACAGTCTATTACAGTAACTCCAAGTGAGAAAACTACATACATTGTCACTGTTGAAGATGCAAATACATGTTCTTCTGTTGACACTGTCATTGTAAACTTATTCCCATTGCCTAAGATGAATGCAGGTACTGATTATACAATTTGTATAGGCGACAGCATTACTATCAATAATAACAGCATAGGATACTTTAATTGGACTCCTTCTGCTTCCCTTAATGATGATAAAGCTAAAAAACCTATTGCTAAACCTGCGTCAACAACTACATATACATTAAAAGTTACCGATGGAAACGCTTGTACTGCTACGGATGATATTATAGTTAATGTTAATCCTCTGCCTATTGTTACTGTTACTACATTAAAACCTGTTATTTGCTTTGGCGATACTAACATTGTTACTGCTACAGGTGGTAAATTCTATTCTTGGTCAAACGGATACAATAAAGATTCATTCTGGATTAATCCTGATAGTACTATAAAATTGGACGTTACTGTTACAGACTCTAACAAATGTGTTAATTATGCATCTATAAATGTTATTGTTCAACAATTACCTATCGTAGATGCTGGAGTTGACCAACAACTTTGTATGGGTGATTCTGTAACATTGCAAGCAAACGGAGCTAAAACTTATGTATGGAGTACATTAGATGTAACTCAAACTATTAAAGTGTCACCTATACTTAATACTACTTATGTCGTTGTAGGTTCTGACAGTCTAGGTTGTTCTTCTTATGATCAAGTTATTGTTTACGCTCTTAAAAATCCTATTGCTTACGCAGGAGAAGATGATAGCATTTGCGTTGGAGGAACTTATATTTTAAAAGCAACAGGTGGCAATACATATACATGGAGCACTGGGGCAAAAACTATTATAGACACTATTAAACCTTTAGCAAGCAACACATACACTCTTACTGTTTATGATGCAAACAGTTGTTCGGCTACAGATGATGTTGCTATAAGCACTATATCAATATCAAACCCATTGATTGCAATAGATGGTGCTACAGAATTCTGTGAAGGAACAAAACCAAACCTTACTTTATCTGTCGAAGATAAATATTACAAATACCATTGGTCATCAGGATCTACGACTCCTGTTGTAAAAGTGGAATATGCAGGAAAATACTTCGTAGAGGTGAGTGATATTAATGGTTTATGTAAAGCAGTTTCTGACACTATTATTGTTGATATGATTAACAAACCTATTGCTAACTTCACTCATAAAAAAGAACAACTTGATGTAGAATTCTTAAACTTATCTAAAAATAATACATCAAGCTATTGGGACTTTGGCAATGGAACAACTATTGACGGAACCGAAAATCCTAATATGTCATACTCACAAGAGGGTGACTATAACGTTATGCTTGTTGCTTCTAATGTATGCGGAAATGACACTGTTTACAGACTTGTTAAACTATCTTCCGTTGGTATTGCTGATGCCAATATTAATGGTGAAAAAATTAATATATATCCAAACCCTTCTGATGGAAAATTCATTGTTAACATACAAACTAATAACAACAAAACTCTAAACATTAAAATAACTGACATTACAGGACGAATTATCGAAAACAATGACATTGAAGTTTACAACGGTAAAGATAATATTAAGCAATACAACCTTAATAATCTTAACAATGGCGTATATTTAATCAATATCGTAACTGAAAACACTGCTATCACAAAACAAGTGATTATACAAAGATAAAACAATTAGTTTTTTTTAACTAAATCCCATACAGCAATTAAAAAAACTGTATGGGATTTTTTTTTATTTTATATTAATCAATAAGATAATTACAATTATTCATTCTTAAATCCTAAGCCACTTAAGAAAATTGATTGCAGGGAATTATTTTAATTGCAAGCCCCATCGGTATCAAAATATTAAATAATAAACTTTTTCTTGTTATATAGAAATATTGTTGTATCTTTATATCATGATTTCATAAACCTCAAAAAATTTATTATTATGGCTAATGACAATATGATTTCCGTTGAGTTTACAGCTCAAGAAATTGCAGATATTGCTGCGGCAATACAAGCAATTAAAACAATTGTTGCCCCTAAAGCTATTAACCTGACACCTAATGAAAGGCATAAATTTGCTCGTGTTAGTTATGAAATGGAATATTGGACGCAGAATGTGCATAACTACATGGTCCTAAACCCAATACTTGTGCCTCCATACATCAATTTGCCTGAACATGAAAAGGACATTAAGGCTCGCAATGATATGCGAACAATGCTTAATGGGTTAAAAGAGATCACCGAAATGCTTGATGACACCAGATTATTGCTTGGAACGGATGTTTACAATAATAGTATTGCTTTCTACCGCAATGTTAAAATATCGGCACTACAAAATGTTCCTGGTTCTACTAATATTTATCAAGACTTGCAACAACAATTTCCCGGAAGACCTAAGAAAAAAATACCTCCAACCCCTTAAAAACAATAAATATGCAGGGACTTAAGCTCTATAAATATGTTTTAACCCTCTCTGAGAGGTATATAGCCCGCTATGCAGAGGTTTTTCACCCTCTCCGAGAGGTATATTACCCGCTATGTAGAGGATTTTAACCCGCTCCGAGAGGTATATTACCCCCTATGCAAAGGGCTTTTAACCGCTCCGAGAGGTATATTGCCCGCTATACAGATGTTTTGTTAATTTTATCATCGTCTTGTAATTATTTTAGTTATTTATTTATTCTTTGAAAAAATCTATTTTTTACAAAACACATTTATTAGCACCCAGACACACAAATTAGGGATAGTCTCAATATGACATTTTTATGCAAGTATACCAAAATAAATAATTTACCATATTAAATACATCTTAAAACTATTATCTTACAACTGTCACATGACCTATATGTCTATGCTTTTTACCATCAATATCTCTAGTGATAATTAACCATACATAAACACCCATTTGAACTCCTTCTCCTTTACCTCTAACTCTACCATCCCATGGCCTTCTTATGTCATTTGTCCAATATATTTCCTCACCCCATCTGTTAAAAATCCACATTTCAAAATAATTTTCATCTAATCCTGTTATTATCGGATAGAAGTAATCATTTAATCCATCTCCATCTATAGTTATTGTGTTAGGAGCATAAAATCTATACGTTTCCTTTACATTTAACGTTTTTGATATACTATCATAACAACCATATTCGTTTCTTACAAATAAATCAATAATATATGTCCCTGGTTTTTCATAATTGTGTTTAGGGTTCTGCATCATTGAATAATTGTTTTTTCCTGAAATTGTATCTCCAAATATCCAATACCAATATGTAGAACCCATTGAAACATCTGTAAATTTTACTTCTGGCGAACTAGTCTCTATTTCTTCAGGAGAATATATAAAATCCGCTTCTGGATAAGGATACACCTCTACATAATTACTAAAGTCATAGATATACGAACAACCATCAGTTCCTTTCGCTTTTATACTTATATTGAATGATCCAGACTCATTATAATCATGAATTATATTATTACCAAGCCCATAAGTGCTATCTCCAAAATTCCATTCTATACTATCTAATTTTATAAAAACAGACATATCGTCTGATACTCCAAAACTAACAGCAATAGGAATACAACCTTTTGCTAAAGTTGGAGCTATTTCAATAAAGGGTTTTGGTAACACATAAATTTCAATACTGTCATAAATATCATTTGTACAATTATCTTTTATTGTTACATAGAATTTTTTATCCTCTTTAATGTCTATTTGTCTTACACTATTTTGAGAAACATAGCCATCATTCCATGTAAAACTATAAGGTCCATCACTTCCTCCTAACATTCTAATATATATGTTCATCGTATCTTCGTAGCATTTTGGATTTCTTCCATCAATTGTAATTTGCGAAGTCATCTTTGGATATTGATTAATAAATATACTGTCAGATGTAATTATACAGCCATTATTATCCTTAACTGTTGCTATATAGGTATTGGATTCACTTACAGGCATGATTGTTTGGCGTGCTCCTAAAGTGTATCCGTTATTCCAAGAATATGAATATGGTTGTACTCCTCCTCTAACATTTACCGATAATTCTACACTTTCATTCAAACAAACTAATTGAGAATTACTAGTTGTTATTGTCAATTTTGGTGGCTCGTTTATTATTGCACTTAATACTGTATCACAACCCAGAGAGTCTGTGACTGTGACTGTGTGAATACCTGCTCCTATATTTGTAATAATATCAGTTATTTCATTGTTACTCCATATATAAGAATATGAAGGAGAACCTCCTATTGTTGTAACTTTAGCTCTTCCTGTTGCTTCTCCTGCACATTTGACATGAAGAATGTCTTCATTTAATATTGAAGAAAATAATATTGTTGGTTCATTTATAGTGA
>MEOD01000056.1:2014-20580 GCA_001768555.1 Bacteroidetes bacterium GWF2_29_10 | reverse complement strand
ATCAATGGAAACGCAATAATGTAAATGTAGGAACAAATTCTGCCACTTATAAAGGAGGCGGTTTTGCTACAAACGATAGTGTCTGGGTTGTTATGACCTCAAGTTCAGCTTGTGCCAGTCCAATAACAGCTACTTCTGCTAAAATAAAATTAGATGTAAGTATAGCTATAAACATTAGTGCTGGTATAGATAAAACAATATGTACAGGAGGGTCTGCTTCGTTAAGTGCCACAGGAGCAATAACTTATTCATGGAATACAGGCTCGACAACTAACCCAATAACAGTTTTTCCAGTTTCAACAACAACTTACATTGTAACAGGGACAAGTGGTGCTTGTGGTACAGATAAAGATACTGTTATAGTTTATGTTGCTCCTTCAATAACTGTAGATGCAGGTCAAAACAAAACAATATGTAGAAATACAAGTGTTGCAATAAAAGCTAATGGAGCATCTAATTATTTATGGAGTTCAGGTCAAAACACTGATGAAATTATAGTATATCCAACAACAACAACAACCTATTACGTTACAGGATATAGTGGCATTTGCTCTAGTTATGATTCTATTATTGTGTTTGTAAATCAAATTCCATCAATAGTTCTAATTTCAGATAAAAATGATATTTGTGCTCAAGAACAAGTTACATTAGATGTTTCTGGAGGAGTAGATTATATATGGAATAATAATTTAGGCATTGGTATAGAAAAAATAGTAAATCCAATCTTTAGCACTTTATATCTTGTAACAGGAACAGATATAAATGGATGTTCAAACATAGCTTCTCTAAACATAAATGTAAACTCTTTACCTAATGCTAATGCAGGAAATGATACAACAGTAATTTCTGGAACATCTTTAAATCTAACTGCAATAGGAGGAACATCTTATAGCTGGAGTACAGATCAAACAAGCCAAACGATAAATGTTACACCTATTATCAATACGGTATATACAGTAACTGTTTCTAACGGAACATGTTCTGCTTCTGATGATGTTAAAGTAACAATAATTGGTAGTTGTGATTCTGTAACAGGGTTAACTCCAGAGATAGTTACATCTACAATGGCAAGATTAAAGTGGACAGGAGTTTCAAATGCTTCTTATTATATGATTAGATATAGAGTCAAAGGAGCAGGATGGCAATATTATATACTTAGAGATGTTAGAACGACAAGAATTCAAATAGGTTGTGGTATATGTGATGAAATACATATGTTAAAACCAGATACCACTTACGAATGGCAAATTAGAGCATTTTGCAATGCAGAAGGTACAGTTTGGTCTCCATTCACAGAAATACATTCGTTTAAAACAAAATCAGTATCAGTTAGAATATCGGGAAATAGAAATATATGTAATGGTCAAACATCAACAATAACTGCAACAGGAGGAAAATACTATACATGGAGTTCGGGAGAAACAACGGCTGAAATATTAAAAAGTCCAACAACCACAACAACATATACGGTAACTACATCCATAAATGGAATGTCTACTACAGATCAGATTATTGTTAATGTTCAATCAGCAATAGATATTAATGTTGGTTTAGATACAACCATTTGTAGCGGTTCAGAAATCCTATTAGTTTCAACTGGTGCTGATAATTATGAGTGGAGCATTGGTTCAATGAGAGATAGTGTAAAAGTTAAACCTACACAAACAACTGTTTACAAGGTTACTGGAATAAAAGGTGTTTGTTGGGGAGAAGATTCAGTTAAGGTTATTGTGAATGTGTCACCTTTTACAAATGCTGGGGCAGATAAAACAATATGCTATGGGGATAGTGTTACATTACTAGCAACAGGAGGCACTGTATTTAGTTGGGATAATGGATCCTCAATGCACTACATAGAAGATAAACCATTAACAACCTCAACATACACTGTCACTTCTTATATTGGTAGTTGTGAAGCTACAGACATGGTTGTTGTTGTTGTTAGACCTGTAAATCTAGAATTAGGATCAGATGTCAATGCATGTTCTGGTCAAAATGTAACATTAACAGTAACTGGTTCTTATGCTTATCAATGGAATACAGGTAGTAGAAATCAAATAATAAATGTAATTCCAATAGCTACAACAAAATATATAGTTACAGGATATTCTGCAGAAGGTTGCACTGCTATAGATAGTGTAACGGTAAATATTTCGAATAATTTAAATGTTTATATAGGAAATGATACAACAATATGTTTAGGATATAAAATTGGATTAAAAGCAATGCCAGATAGTGGCACTTCTTATAGATGGAATACTGGGTCTCTAAGACAAAGTATAACTATGACACCAAAAACGACTACAACATATATCGTTACTGTAAAAAAAGATGGTTGCTCTGGTTCTAATATGATAGTTATTAATACTGTTGCTTGTAAAGATATTTTTGAAGATAAAAACGAAGTGTCGATTAATAAAGATGAAGATGATTTTGTTAGTGTTTATCCTAATCCTGTAAACAATAATTATATTAAAGTAACTATTGATAAACCGTCATTATATCAAAAAATAGAAATATTTAATGTAGTAGGAACTAAAGTTTTTGAAACTAATGAAATCAATGAAGTAAATACTATAAGTATAGACTATTTAATAAATGCTGTTTATTTCGTAAAAGTCAAAGGCAATTTTGACATAAAAACATTTAAAATAATTAAAAACAATCATTGATACTTACAAAGATTAAGAAACCTCAATAAATCTAGTTTTTTTACTAGAGTTATTGAGATTTCTATTTATCAATTTAGTGTATTCTGAAAAACATACAATGAAAACGTTGCAAGACAAAATTTCGCCTTGCAACGGTCTTAATCTTTATACTTTTTATATTGATTCTGAAAATGTTTTATAAAATTATTTAATTTTGTAAAAAATGTTTGCAAAATGATGCGTAAATTTAAAAGCCTAATTTCATTACTGCTACTGGTTATATTTCTATTTCCTACAGTAGTAAAAATTGAGCATCATCATGAGCATTTTGTTTGTCATGCAAAAACGGAGAAACATCTCCATGAGAAACATGAGAATTGCCAGATATGCAAGTTTGAGTTTTCATTATTCACAGAAGAATACCAAACGATAAAGAGTCATAAGGAAGAATTTAACATTCTCTATTTTGAATACTTCCAAGACTGTAATATTTGCAACAAGTCCCAGTATTCTTTTTTATTGCGCGCTCCTCCGGTTTTATTAACATAATGATGTAGTTTATCTCCTAAATAGGTGCTTTTTTTAAGTGACCTGTTTTTTATTATTATTTAATAATTCTAAAGCGTAATATAAAATGAAAAAGATATTTTTATTATGCGCTCTTGCTGTATTATATAGTTTCAGTGGAGCGCAAAATGTTATTACAGGTGTGATAACAAATCAAAATAATGAACCGTTAGATAAAGCAACGATGTTTATTCCTGAACTTAATATAGGTTGCATATCGGATCAGAATGGTTATTATATACTTAATAATGTTCCTAAAGGTAAGGTTAAAATTAAATTTTCTCATTTAGGTTACAGCAACTTGATTGAGTCTTTAATATTGAAAGGTGGGGGTGTTGAATTGAATGTAATGCTTAAAGAATCGGTTATAGAAACCGAAGAAATTGTAGTTTCAGGTGGATATAACTCGACGCAACACGAAAATGCAGTTAAGATTGATGTTCTCAAAATTAATAAAAAAAACATGATAACGCCTAATTTTTCAGAGGCATTAACAAAAGTATCTGGTGTTGATATGATTTCCAAAGGGAATGGGGTTTCAAAGCCAGTTATACGAGGTTTATCAATGAATGACATACTTATTTTGAATAATGGTGTTAGGTTTGAAAATTATCAGTATTCGAGTCATCACCCTCTTGGGATTGATGAGTTTGGTATTGAAGATGTTGAGATAATTAAAGGGCCTGCTTCCTTGCTTTATGGGTCGGATGCTATTGGTGGAGTTATAAACTTTATTAAGGAAAGGCCAGCATCGGTTGGGAAATTTGAAGGTGATTATAATCTTCAGTTGTTTTCAAATTCATTAGGTATGGTAAATAATCTGGGGTTAAAAGCTTCTACAGAAAAGCTGTATGGAGGCATTAGAATCGGTCATAAAACAAATGCAGACTATCTTGAAGGTGGAGGAGATGTTGTTAAAAACTCTCGTTTCAATGAGTATTCCATAAAAGCAAATACAGGATACAGGGGTAAGAAGGGTTTGTTCAAGCTGTTTTATGATTACAATAATCAGAATCTAGGACTTGTTGAAGAAGATGCTATAGAAAGCATTCAAACACGAGGCAGGACAAATAGTATATTCTACGAGCGTTTAAAAACACATTTGCTATCTTCACAAAACAAAGTCTATTTGGGCAAGTTTAAGATGGATTTTAATGCTGCATATCAAAACACTGAACTCGTTCATTTTGGAGAAGAGGATGTCTATGAAATACAAATGCAACTAGGTACACTCACTTACGAAACACGCCTATATCTGCCTTCTGACATCAATTCGGAATACATCATAGGTTTTCAGGGATTTAATCAAACAAACGAAAATATAAACAATCGCGAAACTAGATTATTGCCCGATGCCACAACTAATAACTATTCTGGTTTTGGGATGTTTCAACACACGTTTCATAAAAAGCTAAAGTTGCAGGCTGGAGGACGATATGATAACAAAACAATTAGCGCCGAGAATCTAAATGTTGTGATACAAAATTCTGATTTAAACAAAAACTATGGAAGTGTTAGTGGCTCAATAGGTGCAACGTATAATTTCTCTGAAACAGTCCTTCTCCGTGCCAATTTTGCAAGTGCATTTCGTACACCAAATCTTGCTGAATTAACCTCAAACGGGCCTCACGAAGCAATATACGAACTTGGCAACAATACTCTCGCTCCAGAAAAATCATACGAATGGGATATCAGCACTCATCTTCATAAGCAATATTTTACTTTTGATATTGCCGGATTCTACAATATCGTAAATGATTATATTTTCTTAAGCCCTACAGGTTATGAAACATCTCAAGGTTTGAATATATATCGTTACATACAGCAAAATTCGGAGCTATATGGTGGCGAGGCCGGAATACACTTCCATCCACAACAATTAAAATGGTTGCATTGCGAAACAAAATACTCAACCGTCATAGGAGTTCAAAACAATGGAGATTATCTGCCATTCATCCCAGCTGACAAGGTTAGTTTTGAGCTTCGTGCAGAAAAACAGAAACTGATATTCTTCAATAACGCTTATGCTTCTTTTATTATAAATCATGCATTTAAGCAAAATAAGCCATCTCCAGAAGAAACAGCAACAAACGATTACACTCTTCTTAACGCAACATTGGGAGCTTCTATTGCAACTAAAAACAATAATATACTAATATGTATTGGAATAAACAATCTTACCGATGAGAAGTATATCGACCATCTTTCAACCTTAAAAGAAGTTAATCTGCACAATCCAGGAAGAAATTTTATCCTGAGTGTGACTGTTCCATTTGGAAACAAATAATAAATAATATGTAAGGGCAGAGAATCTTCTGTCCTTCTTTTAAATTTAGAGTATAATCAATTTGATTGTAAAGCATTTGGGGTAAAATTATTTCTTACTTTTATCGGATAATATTGATTTTTTTATATATTTGCATTTTTCTTATTTATCAGCAAAGGAATGCTACAGTTAAATGAAATGAAATTAGAAGATTTTGGATATAATAATAAGTTTGAAAAGTTAAGGATTGAGAACAATCTTAAAGACTTTGAAATTGGAAGGGTCATTTCCGAACATAAAGAAAGATATATTGTAAAAACAACCAATGGAGAGTTTGAAGCTGAAATAACAGGTAATATGCGTTTTACAGCACAAAATCGGGAAGATTTTCCAGCAGTTGGTGATTGGGTTGCACTGTCTACTTATGATTCTGATTTTGGGATAATTCATAAAATACTGCCAAGATTTTCGACTATAAAAAGGCAGGCCGTTGGTCAATTTGGAGAGATTCAGATTATAGCAACAAATATTGATTATGCTTTTTTAGTTCAATCCGTTGATAGAAATTTTAATATTAACAGGCTTGAAAGATATCTTACAATTTGCCATTCATCTAAGGTTAAACCTGTAATTATCCTTAGTAAAACGGATTTGATAGATGAATTACGGATTAATGAAATTGTAGAGAATATAAAAGCCCGGATTAAAAATGTTAGAATTATTGCTGTAAGTAACGAGACAGAGAAGGGTTATGAGGAAATTAATAAGTTTATTGAGAAAGGGAAAAGTTATTGCATGCTTGGTTCGTCCGGTGTTGGGAAATCCACTTTATTGAATAATCTTTCAGGAAGGGTAATAATGAAAACTGATACAATAAGCCAAAGCACAAATAAAGGCAAACACGTTACAAGCCACAGGGAATTGATTATTCTGGAAAATGGCGGGATATTAATTGATAATCCAGGGATGAGAGAAGTAGGTATAGCCGACTCGACGAGCGGATTAGAAGTTACATTCGATATGATTTTGAGCCTTTCTGAAAATTGCAAGTTTAAAGATTGTACTCACACGAATGAAGTGGGTTGTTATGTTCTTGAATCGGTTGAAAATGGAGAAATAGATAAAGATTCTTATGAGAATTATTTGAAAATGGAAAAAGAAAAAGAATATTTCGAATCAACTGTTGTGGAAAGAAAAAAAAAGGATAAAGAATTTGGGAAGTTTCTAAAGAATTATAAAAATGATATTAAGAAAAATAAGTACTAAGCCCAACAACAAGCATATTTCTTTTCTCAATTTATAAACTACTCATCTATTCTTAATTTTCAGCCTTTAAATGATTTGCTCAACGAAAAAGGGAAAGAAAATTAATATTTTTTATTATTTGCTCTTCGTTTGAAAATATATTGTAATTTTATGAGATGCTTTTCAGAAAGCACAGTAATATGGATCTTAATGTTTTTTTCTGAAATATTTGAGAGAAAAACTAATTTTTAGAATTAACCTTAAATAAATTATACAGATGAACTTGCGACTACAATTTGATACAACAAATATTAATTGGGACATAGTGGTTGACACTCTCCAAAAAGTTGGGATGGTGTATCATGCAAACGAAATTCATAAACGAGCATTTAATAATAGTCATACCGTTGTTTTCGTGTTCGATGAAGAAAACCTAATTGGGTTTGGTAGAGCTATTTCAGATGGAGAATATCAAGCTGCCATATATGATGTTGCCGTACTTCCTGACTACCAAAGAAAAGGAATAGGAAAAATGATAATTCAATACATTATAAAAAATAACCCTAATTGTAATTTTATTTTATACGCTTCTCCTGGAAAGGAAAAGTTTTATGAAAAAGAAAACTTTAGGCAAATGAAAACAGGAATGGCTTTGTTTTTTAATGGCAAAAAAATGCGAGAAAATGGATTTACAGAATAAAAATGGTTAACACTTAATAACAACAACGAACCGTCAACAAAAACTATCTGTCAATACTTTTGAAACTATTCAACGCAAATGAGAATTAGACTTTATAACAACTAAACTAAAAAACAACTAATTATGGATAATTTTTTTATAGCAGTAATAATTGGATTAATAGCTGGTCTGATTGACGTTATTCCAATGATAATCATGAAACTTGATAAGGTTGCTAATATTTCTGCATTTACTCATTATTTTGTGATTGGATTATTTATACCATTCGTTGATTGGGATTTAAAGCCATGGGTTACAGGAGTGATTATTTCATTTCTTTCAGCTTTGCCAATAATGATAATTGTGTATCAAAAAGATAAAAAGGCAATAATTCCTATGATTTTGTTTTCGTTGATACTTGGAGCTGGAATTGGGTTGGCAGGGGCTGAATTTATTAAATAATTAATGATGATGATGGATATTCGTTAAGATATAGAATTTGATTGTTTTGATTGTGAGAAATATCCTTGTGCGAGGTTAAAGAGACTTGATAAAAGATACCGAAGCAAATTAAGGAATGAGTATGATTGAAAATCTAGACTATATTCAAAAACATGGACTTAAAAAATTCATAAAGAATGAAGAGATTAGATGGACCTGCAAAAAAATGTGAATTTGGAATAAGTGTACACAGAGATTTTTGTTTAAATTGCAAAGAGAAAATTGACAAAAAATAAGGTAACATCCGTTATAAGCAATTTGGCAGTTGTTAGTAAGGTGCATAGTGTCCTTTATTATGCTTGTTGCAATGTCCTATTGGTTTTCAGTCAATAACAATATTTGATTTGATAAAAAAAACATCCTTGATTTTCTTTTTTGATAATGCCAAACCGGCAAATCATATTTGAGGTGTTATTATTATGTATTTTTTTTACAATAAACGTGTAATTATTAAAAATTATGTATATTTGTATTAATAAAATCTTAATAAATGTTAATGAGATTGTTAACAATATTAATGTTATGTCCTTTTGCTAGTATGCATTCACAGTCAATAAATGGAGGAATTATTAGCAAATCAATTGTTTATGCAAATTATTACCATCAAATTTTATACAATCCTTCATTAACAAGTAGTGCAAAACAAAAAAATATAAGCTTATTTAATGAAAATAGGTACTTAATAAAAGAACTACAATCAAATGGTTTGACTTTTTTATTACCATTAAAAACAAATAATTATTGGAGTTTTGGATTTTGTCAAAAAGGAAATATTCATTTTGGAAGGTATTATATTGTAATTTCATTGGCTAAAAAGTTACAAGAAAATTTGTCAGTAGCAAGTAGTTTTAATTATACCATTCAGAAACAGGGAGAGGATTATAATTCAATAAATCATTTTGATGGGAACATATCTTTGAGTTATAAAGTTGGGAACTTAAGTTTAGCAACATCAATACATAATATTTATTCATTCTTTCAAGACGATTTATTTGTTTATCCTGCAATATATTTTGCTACAGGTTATAAAATGAATAATTATTTGAAATATTTTGTGGAATTTGACAAGTTTGGATTTAATGGATTAATAATTTCTGGAGGCATAAGTGTAAGCCCTAATGATAAAATAACTATCAATCTGGGCAGCTCTGGAAAAAATAATATAATTTCAATAGGAGTAGGGGGGAATTATAGGAGTTATGAGTTTGAAATTGATTGTAGCTATCATATTATGTTAGGATTAACGCCAAGTTTATGTTTTGCAAAGAATTTTTAATATTATCATTTATACTATTAGAAATCGAACATTTATATTCTCAAAATATAAGCGATCATTTTTATGAAAAATTTTATAATAATTACGAAATTTTAGATAAATATACAGAGCAAATAGATATAGAGGAATATTCCAAAAGGAAAACAAACATTAACAATCTAAAATTGGAAGATTTGATAAAGATGCCATACATTGATTCGTTATTAGCTGTAAAAATAATATTGTACAAGAAAAATAATGGAGATATATTATCATTGTATGAACTTCAGAATATAGAAGGATTAAATGACGAAATAATAGTTCGTATTGCAGAGTATTTAAGGTTTGAAGAAGATGATTCAAAATTTAATATTAAGAATGTTTTAACAAACGTAAACGAAGCGAAACAATTACTTCAGATTAAGACCAAGTATCTTATAGACAAGCCTAAAGGATATGCAACGGAGGATGGGTATATATCCTCACCATTATACCATAATGTGAAATACAGATGTCAATTTTACAACAATTTAAGCATTGGGTTCAATATTGAAAAAGATTATGGTGAAAGGTATTTATATAGCAATAAAATGCCAGATTTTTACAATTATCATATTGGGATTAACAATATAAGTGTTTTTGACAAAATAATAATAGGCGATTATAAAATTATTTCAGGTGAAGGATTAACTATTTCTAATGATTTTCCATTGTTTCGTCAGTATAATATTTTTAATCAATTTGGTTTTGAGATAAAGCCAAGTACATCTAACGATGAAGCTAACTTTTTTAGGGGTGTGAGTTTAAACAAAGCATTTAATAACAAATATTCTCTAAGTTTGTTTTATTCAAATAAGAATATCGACGGAGACACTGCAATTAATGAAGAAGACCCACTTTATAAATTGTCTAATACAAATGGCTTACACAACACGTTAAATTTAGAAAGCAAAAGGCATATAATTAAAGAATATATTACAGGTGGCAATATTTCTCTGTCTGGCAATAATTACAATACGGGAATTACAATGTATGTTCTTGATTATAATAAGCAAATAGTTTATGATTCATCCATTAGGAATATTAATAGACAAATAGAAACCCCTTATTATTACTCCGGATATTACTATAAATTAAAATATAAGAACTTATTGCATTATACTGAAATGACCTTCTATAATAAATTTAAGGATATTGCAGTGATGTCTGGGGTGAATATAGCTATTGGAAAATACAACACTTTAGGCATAATATATCGAAACTATAAACAAAATTATGTAAACATGTATAATACCGCATATTCAAATGCAAATAATTACAATGAAAGAGGTGTTAATATGTCATTTTTTTCAAGGGTTTATCGGAACGTTTATTTTGATTTTAGTTACGATATATATCGTTCCAACTGGTTGAAATATTTAATAGCAACGCCTTCATATTCAAAAGAAAACTACATTAAGTTGTCATATTATCCAACCAGATATTCCGAATATTATATTAGTTACAACTTTAATCAAAAGTTTAAAAATTATATTACGGATACTTTAAAATCTAATGCAACAAAGATTCAACGTAAAAATAACTTTAGATTAAATACGAAGAATGATATAGGGCCTTACACAATTAAAAATCGGGTGGAGTTTTGCAATATAAATTTCAATGACGCAAAGCATGGTTTTCTTTTAAACACAAGCTTAACATACCGAACAAATCAACATCGTATGGCTTTTTATCTTGGGTTTTGTTTTTTCTCAACAGATTCTTATGATGAAAGAATTTACGCTTATGAGAATGATTTGCTTTATGAGTTTTCCGTAATTCCATATTACTATAGGGGAGACCGCATGTATGTTATGACGAAATATAAATTATCAAAACATTTGTCATTTTATATAAAATGTAGCCAAACACGTTATTATGATAGAAGCTCAATTAGCAGTGGGTTAAGTGAAATAGATGGAAACAAAAAGAGAGAAGTAAAATTACAATTGATAATTCAATAAAAAGGGATTATAATAACCAGATAATCCTGAAATAAATTTACTGCCTATTTTTAATAATTTCAATTTTATGTAAACCTATTTTTATGACAAGATACTTTCTCACTTAAACATTTTTTTCAAGTAATGTCAGTTAAATTGTTAAATATCTTTATACTTAACAACTTGCCTTTTGTATAAGTGGCAAATTTTCTATACCTCTTAATTCTCTTTTAATATTTGAGGAAACATTTTTGTAAATCTTATTTAAATTACCCCAAATTGTCCATTAGAAATTTAAAAAGATCAATTTGCTTGTTCTAAATTATTGGTAAATTCTAATTTTTATAAATCAATATAATAAAGTAAATTTTTCTTTTTTAGTCAATAATAAATTTTAGATAATAACTTTTTTAGGTTTAATTAAAATCAATTTTTGATATAGAGCACATATAAAGCACATATACAGTTCATATAGAGTACATATAGAGCACATATACAGTACTTTAATCACACCTTTAACCCTAGGTAATCAACCTTGAAATCGCATTTAGTACTAATAATCAAATGATTAATCGTTAAAATTTAATTATATTTACTTTTTATTATTTTGAAAAACAAACACACTTCGTTATAATTATCAGCACATTAACTAAAACGACAAAATATGATGAAATTTATCATGTTTTATACCTTCTTCTATAAATTGCAATACTATATATCAACAAATTAACCCAGATTGTCCATTAGAAAATTTGCGATGTAAATAATTGCAAATTACAGAACATACGCAAACATAACACTCATAAATCCATTTGCGATCGCATTATTATATCAATGCAAACATTACACTCATCAAATTAGTATCTCAACTCATCCTAATGGACCATCTGTGATGATTTATTTTGAAGGAACACATTAAATCAATAAATAATCTAAATTCCTAGTTGCTGAACGAAGTACATTCGTTACATCTCTTAACTATTGACTTTAGTCAAACTTGTAAAAGAAAGCATAGAGATTAAATGCCAAGCTATAATTATACTTGTTATGCTTATTCAAATTGTTTTTTTTGCATTTGTTTTTGTATTGATGATAAAAATTAATGTACATTTGTAGTTTAACATCTAGTTTAAAATGAAAATTGGAGCAAAAGTTTTTTTATTTTTAATATCTTGTTTAGTTGTTTCTTGTTTAAAAAAGGATGAATATTCTAACATCCCAAATATAGAATATGAAAGTTTTACAAAAATTAATAATATTAACGGTATTGATAATAGAGGTATTTTGAGAATTAAATTTTCAGATGGAGATGGAGATATTGGTCTTTCAGACAATGATATTATTTATCCTTATGATTACAATTTATTCATAAAATTTTTAGAAAAACAAAAAGGTGTTTGGGTTGAACCAAAAATAGCAAATGGAGATGATACTACTTATTTTTCTTTTAATTCTAGAATTCCAATTATAACACCAGTTGGTGAAAACAAATCTGTTAAAGGAGTAATTGAAGACACCGTTTTTATTAATAATTTTCTTTCTCCTTTTGATACTATATGTTTTGAAATTTATATTAAAGATAGAGCATTAAACTCTAGTAACACGATTAGAACAACAGATATCATAGTTAACAAAAATTAGGATAATGAATAACCATGTAGTATTAATTGTTGCAGGAGGAACAGGAAAAAGAATGGGCAGTGTCGAACCTAAACAGTTTTTAGAGATAAACGGTTTACCTATACTTGCTCATACCATTAATGCTTTTAAAAATTACGATGATAACATTCCAATAGTTATTGTATTGCCTGAAATTTATATTAATTATTGGAAAGACATTTGTGTAAAATACAATTTTAACAAGCATCATATTGTTGTAAAAGGTGGCGAAGAGCGTTTTAATTCTGTAAAAAACGGTCTAAATTATATAAAGGAGAATTTATTTTACGAAAATATGATTGTTGCTATTCATGATGGTGTTAGACCTTTTGTGGATAGTAATTTAATAAATTTAGCTTACTCTAATGCAGAAACTCATGGTTCTGCTATTCCTGTTATTCCTATAAAAGAATCTTTAAGACATATTATTGATGGCAATAATAAACAAGTTGATCGTAGTAAATATTTTAAAGTGCAAACTCCTCAATGTTTTAATTTTGAAAAAATTTATAATTCTTATTTAAATTCTGATATAAATTTATTTACAGATGATGCTTCAGTTTTTGAAAATAATGGATATAAGATTAATTGCATACAAGGAAATGAAGAAAATATAAAGATTACAAGCCCTTTTGATTTAAAATTTGCAAGCTATATCTTAGAAAATAATTAGAGATAAATTTTAATATTTTAAAAAAAGATGTAGGTTTGTATTTTCTTTTAAATAAATTAATATGATTAACGGAAAAAAAGTAGTTGTGGTTATGCCTGCTTATAATGCAGAGAAAACTTTAGAAAAAACTTATAGCGAAATACCTTTTGACATTGTTGATGATGTTATTATTGTTGATGATTGTAGTCATGATAATACTGTTGAAGAAGCTAAAAAAGTTGGGATAAAACATATTGTTGTTCATGAAAAAAATAAAGGATATGGCGGTAATCAAAAATCTTGTTATCAAAAAGCATTAGGACTTGGAGCAGATATAGTAATTATGCTTCACCCTGATTATCAATATACCCCAAAGCTAATACCTTCAATGGCATATATTATAGCAAATGAGCTTTATCCTGTTGTTCTTGGATCTAGGATATTAGGTAAAGGTGCTCTAAAAGGGGGAATGCCTTATTATAAATATATATTTAATAGAATCCTTACTTTGTCTCAGAATATTTTAATGAATGAGAAAATATCTGAATATCACACTGGCTACAGAGCTTTTTCTAAAGAAGTTCTTGAAACAATAAACTACGAAGAAAACAATGATGATTTTGTTTTTGATAATGAAATGCTTTCCCAAATATTATATGCTGGATTTGAAATAGCAGAGGTTACATGCCCTACAAAATATTTTCCAGATGCTTCATCAATTAATTTTAAAAGAAGCGTCAAATATGGTTTGGGAGTTCTAAGCGTTTCATTCAATCACTTTTTACAAAGAAAAGGTTTAGTGAATCTTAAAATGTATAAAAATAAACAAAAAAAATAAGATGAGTAGTTCAAATATATGTGTTTATTGTAAAACCCCTAATAATAGCATAGAATTATATAAAACTTTTGATATTTTTGACAACAATTATACAATTAACAAATGTAATGTATGCAATGCTAGATTTTTATCACCAAACCCTACTCCAGAGCAATTAGAACAAGCTTATAGTGACTCTTATTATGGTGAAAAAGAAGAGAAATTTGAAGGAATAACTGAAAAAATATTAGACTATTTCAGAAAAAAAAGAGCACACTTAATAGCTTCTCTAACAGAGCAAAATGGCAATATTCTAGACATAGGTTGTGGTAATGGTCGGTTTTTAAAATACACTTTGCTATATGGGAATTTTAATCTTTATGGAATTGAAATGCCTGGACATTCAGCAGACAGAGCTTCTCGGATAAAAGAAATTAATTTAAAAATAGGACAACTGACTGATAATGACTTCCCCGATAATTATTTTGACTCCATAACTCTTTTTCATGTTTTTGAACATCTGTCAGAACCTGCATCAACTTTAAATATAATCAGTAAAATATTAAAAAGTGGAGGCGTATGTGTGATGTCTTTTCCAAATATAGACAGTTTACAAGCAAATGTATTTAAAGGAAAATGGTTGCATTTAGATCCTCCTAGACATCTTTTTTACTTTACTCCAACAGATTTTAAAAATATTGTAAAAAATTACGGGTTTGAGATTGAAAAAACCTCATACATTAGCACTGAACAAAACCCCTACGGAATGATTCAAAGCATATTAAATAAGTTCTCAAAAAAAAGAGAGATATTATTTGAATCAATGAAAGGAAATTCTCAATACATTAAAGATGTTTCAAAAACAACTTTGTTTATTCATAGCTTGTTTTTTAAATTATCATTTCCTTTATTCGCTTTTACTGATATATTGGAAGCTAAATTAAAAAAAGGAGCAACAGTTCAATTTGTTTTACGAAAAAAATAATTCAACTTTTTACTTTTTTTTATTACTAAATTGCTATTTTTGTAGCTGTAAATGCATACATTATTAGATAATAATTAACCCTGAATATAAAATGAATTTTAATTTAGACTGTTACAAGCAGATTTTCAACAATTTGAATGAGGCTATAATTATTACAGACAATTCTGACAATATCATCGAAGCCAATAATAAAGCGTTGGAATTGTATGCATACTCTTATGAAGAGTTTAAAAAAATAAAATTTAAAGATTTAGAAGCTGATGTTAGTAATAATATTGAAAATTTAGATATAGTAAAGAAAAAATTTGAACCAATAATTTATCATAAAGATAAAAACAACAACAATTTTTCATTATTATACTCTAAATCTGAAGTTTCTGATAATGATAATAGTTGGATAATTTATAATATAAAAAAAACAGATGATTATTTAGAAATTTCTAATTATTTGGAAAAATACAAGATAATTTTTGACAATTTACGCGATGTTATTTATACAATTTCAGAAGAAGGTATAATAACCTCTATAAATAGTGCTATAGAAAAAATTACGGGTTGGCATGTAAATGAAACTAAAGGAAAACATTTTACTTCTTTTATACATCCTTCAGATTTGAATTGCGCAATAGAAATTCATTATCTAATTCAAAAAGGAATTACTCCAGATGTTTTTGAACTTAATTTTTTATTTAAGGATGGGGATTATCACAGCATTGAGTTTACGACAGTTCCTATGAAAAAAAATAATAAAATTATAGGAACTTTAGGTGTTGCTAGAGATATTAATGAAAAGAAAAAAATAGAAAACCAATTAAAAGAAAATGAGCTCAAGTATAGAGAATTAGTAAAAAACCTGCCAAATGTAGTGATCGTGCATACTAATGGAATTATTAATTTTGTAAATGACACTATTTTTGATGTATTAGAATATTTACCTGAAGAAATTATAGACAAAAATATATACGATATTATAGAACATCAAGATATAGTAGTTGCTAAAGAAAATGCTTTAAAAAGATTATCAGGACAATTAGTCGAACCTTATGAATTAAAATTTATAACTAAAAATGGCAGTATAAAAACAATGGAAGTTAGAGCATCTATCATAAAATTTAAAGATGAATTGGCTACTTCCTGTGTATTAACTGACATCTCAGAAAGAACTGAATACGAAATAAATTTAAAAGAAAAAGAACTTCAATACAGAAGTATTTTAGATAGCATGCCTGATATAATTTTTCTTGATGTCGATGGAAAGATTATATATGCAAATGCCGCTGCTATTGATGTAATTGGAGTCACACTTGATAATATTATTGGAAAGAATTTATCTGATTTTTTTGAAGATCCTGAAAAAGTAAATCTAAAGAAAAATATATTAAAGAAAAAAATAACTAAAAAACAAGCAGAAATACAAGAACTAATTCTAAAAACAGATACAGAAGAGTTTAAAGATGTTCAAATACGTAATTCTTTTATACGGTTTAATAAATCTGAAGCAAATTTAACAGTCGTGACAGATATTACTCATAAGAAAAGAATCGAAAAAGAGGTTATGAAAATATATGATAATCTTGACTTTCGTGTAAATGAAAGAACTAAAGACATGTTAATCATGGTTATTGAACTCGAAAATGAAATAAAACGAAGAATTGAAGTAGAAAGCGCTCTTAGAGCATCTGAGCATAGACTAAAAAAAGTATTAGAAACAGGACCATTATTAATGTATGCTGTAGATAATTCTGGAACTATTCAACTCCTTGAAGGAAATAGCTTAAAAACAATAGGACTAAATTCTGCAGACTATTTAGGAAAAAATATTTTTGATGTCTTTCGAAAAAACAAAGAAATAACTAATTCTGTAAAAAGAGGTCTTAGCGGAAAAGATGTTCATACAATTGTTGATATAGAAAAAGTGATTTATGAGTCTTGGTATTGCCCTATGTATGATAACAATGGAAAAATAAGCGGAACTACTTGCGTGTCTTTAGATATTACTGAAAGAATTGAATCAGAAGAAAAAATAATAGATTCACTTAAAGAAAAGGAAGTCCTACTAAAAGAAATTCATCATAGAGTTAAAAACAACCTGCAAATAATTCATTCATTATTGAATTTGCAAAGTAATTGTATTGATGATGAAAACACTTTAAGCTTATTAATGAACGCTAAAAATAGAGTACGCTCAATGGTATTAATTCATGAAAAACTTTATCAATCTAAGAACTTAGCAAGCATAAAATTTAATGAATATATTAACGAATTAGCTCATGACTTAGTAAATTCTTACACAAGTAACTTAGATAATTTGAAGCTAAATCTAGAATTAGAACCAATAGAAATTGACATAGACATGGCAATTCCTTGCGGACTTATAATCAACGAACTGGTTACAAATTCTCTAAAATATGCATTTCCTATAAAAACAAATCCTAATACAATAAGCATAAAATTCTTTAAAGATGAAAAGAATAAACTAAACCTAAGCATCGCTGATAATGGAATTGGATTACCTAAAGGAATTAATGTCGAAAAGGTTAATACTCTTGGCATGCAACTTATAACAAGTTTATCAAATCAACTTAATGGAAATTATAAATTCAAAAATATAAAACCCTCTGGAACAGAGTTTAATCTTAAATTTTAAAATGAAAATATTAATTGTTAGCTTATTCTTTTTTATATCATTTAATTCTTTCTCTCAAAGCAAAGATACTACTGCAAATACAGTAAAATGGTATTCTATAGAAGAGGCAGAAAAAATGGCAAAAGAAAAACCTAAAAAAATATTTATTGACTTATATACTAATTGGTGTGGGTGGTGTAAAAAATTAGATGCTAGCACATTTATACACCCTGTAATAGTAAAATACCTAAATGAAAATTTTTATGCAGTAAAATTCAATGCTGAAACAACTGATACTATAATTTTTAATGGTACTCCATTTATAAATTTATATGTACAAGAAAATAAAAGAGCTCCTCATCAATTGCCTACTTTCTTTTCTGGTGGACGTATAGGATCATACCCTACTATGCTACTTCTTGACGAACGTTTTAATTTGGTCGTTGCAATTCCTGGTTTTCAACAACCTAAAGACTTAGAGCCAATATTGAGCTACATATCTAAAAATATATATTATTCTAAACAATGGGAAGTATACCAAAAAGAATTTGTTAGCGAAATCCCTAACGAATAAATATACCAATATTTAATACCAAAACACAATCAAACTTATTTTCTGATGAAAAAATCATTATTCTTAAGCTATGTTTATGCATCTTTAGCTATGCTTATGTGGGGATA
>MEOD01000056.1:1026-1997 GCA_001768555.1 Bacteroidetes bacterium GWF2_29_10 | reverse complement strand
AACAAACTTTTGATTATTTAAACCCTGTAGGTATAATATTTATTCGTTTAGTCATTTCTTCCTGTCTATTGTTGTCATATGTGTTCATTTTTAAAAAAGTTGAAAAAATAGAAAAAAAAGATTATAAATGGTTTTTACTATTAGCTTTTCTTGAACCTTTTGTTTATTTTTTATGTGAAAGTAATGGGGTTAAACTATTGCCATCAACTATAGCTGCAATAATTATTTCGACAATCCCAATTTTTACTCCTATTGCTGGACTGTTTCTTTTTAAAGAAAAAATTACGTTGTTAAACTATTTGGGTATAGTCCTATCTTTTGTAGGCATAACTTTAATGGTTGTTGACGACAATTTTAATCTTAAAGCTCCTATTGTTGGTTTAATTTTAATGTTTATGGCCGTTATTGCTGGAATATTATACACTATAGTTACTAAAAAAATAGCTAACAAATATTCTCCTATATTTATTACAACAATGCAAAACTTTATTGGGACAATATATTTTATTCCTGTTTTTTTTATTTTTGATTTCCAGCATACTATTAACGCTACATACTCTTTTGACCTTATACTTAACATTACTTATCTTTCTGTTTTTGGTTCTACTTTAGCATTTCTATTTTATACTATATCAATTAGGGACCTTGGTATTTCAAAATCTGCACTTCTTACTAATCTTATACCTGTTTTTACTGCTATAACTGCCTATTTTGTTCTTAAAGAAAAATTTACATGCCAAAAAATAACTGGCATGATTATCGTTCTATTTGGAATTATGATTGCAGAAGCAAAGATTATAAAATCAATAAGACAATAATATTTAATGTTTTATTAATGTAACAATTATATTAATCTATGCGTAAAAAGCAATGATTAAAAATTTACAAATGAGGCAACTTAGAATATTTAAACAAGTAACAAATAGAGAAACCGCTTCTTTTGAAAAATATTTACAAGAAATAGGGCGAGA
>MEOD01000056.1:0-980 GCA_001768555.1 Bacteroidetes bacterium GWF2_29_10 | reverse complement strand
AAAAATGGAGATGTAAATGCTTTAGAAAAATTAACTAAAGCTAACCTACGCTTTGTTGTATCTGTTTCTAAACAATATCAAAATCAAGGATTAGGATTGCAAGATTTAATTAACGAAGGAAATCTTGGATTAATCAAAGCAGCTCAAAGATTTGACGAAACAAAAGGGTTTAAATTTATTTCTTATGCAGTATGGTGGATTAGACAATCTATTCTATTAGCATTAGCCGAACAAGCTAGATTAATTCGCCTTCCTCTAAACAAAGTTGGAATATTAAATAAAATTACTAAAACAATTATTAAATTAGAGCAAGATAAAGAAAGAGAACCTACTATTGATGAAATTTCCGAAGCTCTAGATATGTCAGCTAGTGATATTTTAGATGCTTTGAGGCATACATTCAAACACAAATCAATGGATGCTCCTGTAAACAATGAAGATGATGTATCTCTTTATGATTTATTATCTGATGATGATATGATACAACCAGATAATAATTTACTTATTAATTCTCTTAAGGACGAAATAGACAGAGTAATTTCATCTCTAACACCACGTGAAGCCGAGATCATTAAATTATATTATGGATTAGGATACAAGCATCCTTTAACCCTTGAAGAAATAGGCGAAACTTTTGGACTATCACGCGAAAGAGTTAGACAAATAAAAGAAAAAGCTATCCGACGTCTGAAAAATTCTCAAAAAAGCAGAATCTTAATAAAATATTTAGGCTAAATAATCTAAACACAATACCAATTTAAACAAACACTCAATACAAATAATTTGAGATCATTGCAAGGTGAAATTTTAGAAAATAATTACTTAAATTGTTAACAAACAGTTATTTGTATTAAATGATTTTGTGTATTTATAGCATGAGAACTGAAATAACAGCACAAATAACGAGACCGTTGTAATAATCACGATTCAATAATTTTGTTATTAAATCTCACTATTTTTTTAGATTTTGTTAATGATTT
>MEOD01000055.1 GCA_001768555.1 Bacteroidetes bacterium GWF2_29_10 | reverse complement strand
AAATTTAAAAATGAAAAAAATCTTATCATTATTTATTGTTGCTTTATTAGCAATCGCATTTGTTTCTTGTAAAAAAGATTATACTTGCAAATGCAATTACACTTCTACTTATTCTATATACGGATATGACTATTTGACAGATACTATTGTTGTTACAGGTACTAATACTAAAACTTCCACAACAGAAAAAACATTTAATAATTCGAAGAAAAAAGCAGAATCTGATTGTAAAAGTGAAGGATATAGTACAGTAGATGAAGATGGTAATACTGAGAAAATGGATTGTACAATTCAATAATTTAATTAATTAGCTTTTAAGAAAAGGATATTCATGATTTATGAATGTCCTTTTTTTGTTTATAAACATTGATTATTGTTTTTATGATAGTTTACATTTAACAATAAAATTTATTTAGGAATAATTTTGTTATTTTTTTTGTATTTTTGCAGAATGTATTCAATAAGGCAAAATAAAATATCAAGATTAGTTCAGAAAGAAATAAGTGAAATAATTCTTTTTGACACAAAAAATAATGCTTTAGGGCGTTCGGTTATAGTAACAGTTACAAGTGTTAAGGTTTCGCAGGACTTGTCGATAGCGAAAATATATTTAAGCATATTTTCTACTAACAATACCAAAGAAGAAATCTTAAAACTCATTAAGCAAAAATCAAGTGAATATAGAAATCTGCTTGGAATTAAAGTGAGGCACCAGCTTCGTATTGTTCCACAACTAGCTTTTTATATAGATGATTCGCTTGATTACATTGCTAAAATAGACGATTTATTAAATAAACAAACTGATACTTTTTAAATGAAATACGATCCAGTAAAAAAAACATTAGGTAAAATATTTAATTCTTGTATTTTTTTAAGAAAATTATTTTACTTTCTTCTTGATACATTGCTTTTAAGAACATGGCACTTTAAGAAAGAGTTTAACAATAATTTCAATGTTACAAATAGTGATATTAAAATAATGGATGCTGGTGCAGGATATGGTCAATATGCATTCTTTTTAAGTTCAATTAACAAGAATTGGGAGATAACAGGAGCTGAAATAAAAGATGAGCAAGTTGAAGATTGCAATAACTTCTTTAATAAAATTGGGCATAACAAAGTAAAATTCATTATTGCAGACTTGACTAATTATGTTAAAGAAAATTATTATGATTTAATCGTCAATGTTGATGTAATGGAACATATTGAAAATGATACTGACGTGATGGTTAATTTTTATAAATCATTAAAAAAAGGCGGTAAATTACTTTTATCAACACCATCAGACAAAGGTGGTTCTGATGCTCATGATGATGACGACGAATCATTTGTTGAAGAACATGTGAGAAATGGTTATAGTGTTGAAGATATTACTGATAAACTTAATAGAGCAGGATTTGAAAAGATTAAAGTGAAATATACTTACGGAATATTTGGAAATATTGCATGGAAATTATCAATGAAAATACCATTGTTAATACTTAATATTTCAAAGATTTTTCTTATCATATTACCTTTTTATTATTTAATTACACTGCCTTTCTTTTTAATACTAAATTATCTAGATGTTATAACGGATAACAAAGAAGGTACAGGATTGTTTGTTATTGCAGAAAAATAACAAATTATTTATGAATTTATCAGCATTCATAGCTAAACGATATTTGCTAAAGAAAAAAACATTTAATTTAATAAATATTATAAGCATAGTATCTATTGTTAGCATTGCAATAGGGACAATGTCTCTGGTTATTATTTTATCTGTTTTCAATGGATTTGAAAATTTAATTTCTGATTTATTTGTTAAGTTTAATGCAGAAATACAAATAACTTCAAAGAATGGAAAATTCTTCACACCTGATGAAAAAATTATAAATGAAATAAGAAAGTCTCAATCAGTCAAAGGAATATCCTATATTATTGAAGATAATGCTTTAATCAAATATAAAGACAAACAAGTAATTGCTAAAATAAAAGGAGTTGATGCAAATTATCTAAAGAAAAAAGATATTAACGATATCATTATAGACGGAAGGTTTGTTTTAAATCAAGGTGGTAATAACTTTGCGGTGTTAGGTCAGGGAATTGCATACCGTCTAAATGTAGATGTTTATAATTTTCATATTCCTTTGAGTATTTATTCGCCTTCACGTAAGAAGAGTTTTAACCCAACAAACTTCCAAGGAGCATTTAATAATGTTATATTGAACGCTGGTGGAGTTTTTTCAATACAGCAAGACTTTGATTCTAAATATGTTTTTGTCCCATTGTCTGTTGCTCAAGAACTTTTTGACTATGACAAGCAAGTAACTGCAATTGAAATATTTTCAGACAGTAAGGATGTCGAATCTATTAAAGAAAATGTAAAACAATTAATAGGAAATAATTTTAATGTAAAGAATCGATATGAGCAACAAGAATTTATTTATAAAATAATGAACTCGGAGAAATGGGCTGTAGTAATGATTTTGTTATTAATCTTAGCTATAGCATCATTCAGTCTTGTTGGCTCAGTCACAACAATTATTATTGATAAGAAAAAAGACATATACATTTACAAAAGTATTGGCATGTCAAAACCTAGCATTAAGCAAATATTTATTTATAACAGTTTTATGATTTCAGCTATAGGTTTGAGTTTAGGCCTAATTGTCGGATATCTAATCTGTTTTCTCCAAATTAAATTTGGCATTATAGGATTTCAATCTTCAGGCAATTTTATTATTAATTCATATCCTATCAAAATACAAGTTATGGATATATTTTTCATTATAATACCTGTTGGATTTATTGCTTTAATTGCTTCTTACTTCCCTGCAAAAATACTTGTAGATAGGCTTTATAGTCAAACAGACATGATTTACTATAAATAATAAATCAATTTATAACATTATTAGATAAGCAACATGTAAACTAATGGTTTAGAATTAACTCCTCTTCAAAGTCCCAGTTAGGTTTTAGATTTATCTTTTCTGAATATATGTATATTTTTTCTGGTTGTATTTTTTGTTTATAGTTTCCTATATCCCATCTTTTGTTTTTGTTATCATCAAATATTACTTTAATGAAGTAAGTATCAGGAATTAGTTTATCAAAAGGGATTAGTTTTTTATCACCTTTAATGTATATTACCTCTTTAATTAGATTAGCTTTACTATTGAATAATTGGATAATTGCATGTTCGCTATTGTAAAGAGAATCATTTATATTAATAATAATTTTGCCTAATTCTTTGCGATTCCCTGGTCTGAATCGATTGAATGAATAGTTATTAGAGTTATTAGCAATATCAATAAAAGAAGCACTGTCAATTAAAATTTTATATTTTCCTTTTTCATTTATATCAAAAAATACTTTTATAGATTTTAAATACTCGTCATTGTTATCAACAAATTGATATTCGGTGTTCTTTTTTTCTATTGCTATTGAGTCTTGAATTATTTTAATCCATTGATCAGGTAGTTCTTTTTTTTGAACGATATTGTTAAATAATATTTCAATGAATTCATTGTTATAGTACGGTTTTAAGCTATCAAAATTAAAACTAATATAGAGAGAATCTTTCGCTGAGTTTTTGTCTAAATAAATAGTATCATTTAATAATCCATTTAAGTAAACAAAAACATTTGCTTCTGCAGTGTCGTTTTCTTTGATATACCAATAGTTTAGAGAATCGCAATTAAAGCATTTGTTATTAACTATTTTGCTTATGCCTGCTCCAATTTCAATATAAATGCTGTCACAAATTTTATTTGTTTTTAATAAAGAACGGTTTTTTGTTTGTTCTTTATTAAATAGAACGCCAATGTTTTTTATGTTTGATTCGTATAGATATAAATTGAATAATTCTGTATTTGTTGGTATATTTACAATGCTATCAAAAAAACCAAATAATTCACCATCGTTATCAACAATAAGGTTGTTGTTTACTTCTTTAATAGCTGTTAAAGAATATGTTCCTTCTTTGATATTGTAAATACTAAAGTTTCCATTTTTGTTTGCATGAGCAATGTAAGTTAGAGTTGAGTCATTCGTACTTTTTAATAAAATAACTCCACCTGTTATTGGGTTTAAATCAAAAGCATTAAATAATTTACCTTTAATAAAGAAGGTGTCAATGTTGGAATTTGTACTAAATACATATTTAAATGTATCAGGAAATAAGTTTCCTTCATTAAGATCAACTAATCCATTTCCAAAATTAATGTTATATGTAATGTCGTTTCTAAGGGTATCTTGAAGAATAATTTTAATTGCCTTGCCTTTTATTTTGTAATCAAGCTCTTTAGATGTTAAAGGCGATATATAGAAATTATTACTAAAATCTTTAATTACAATATATTCATCAAATAAAATATCAATTGTTTTAGAAGAATTATTTACTTTATAATTTTCTGGGTGCATTTCTAATATTACAGGAGGCTTTGTGTCTTTTGGACCACCTGTAGGAGATACGATATTTGCACAGCCATAAAATAAAACTATAATAGCTAATAGAAATATTTGATAAGCATTTTTCAATGTTAGTTTTATTTAAATGAGCTTTTGGAATGCTTGCCACCATCTATCAGGCAATTCATCATTACTAGCAGTTTGATAATCTTTATAGGAACAAGGGATAAGGTGATGACGTTCGTATTGGCTTTTTTCAACAGGACATGTTACTTCCATCCACCAACGGTTAGTTTTTTTACTTTTATAGAATGGTATTTCGTATTTACTGTCATGAATAGAAACATAATATTTTATAAAATCATTAGAATTTGCAATAGGGATATCATCTTTTCTTGAATAAAATCCTTCAATGAAGTACCAAATCATTTGAGCCAATAGAAATAAGCTTTGTCCAGACTTTTCATTGCGAGCATTTAACTCAAAGAATCCTATTAAACTAAGTTTATCACTCATGCCTGCATAACGAGCTATCTGGCATGCATCTTCTCCGTAAAATCCATTTGGAGATGCGTTAGGGTTACAAGGTGAATCAGAATATCGAATAGATCGAAAGTCGAAAGTAAGGAAATCAGAGTTTCTCACAAGTGGTTCGACTTCTTCAATATTTGATTGAATTTCACCTAAGCGATAAACATCAAAGAATAATTTACGCATTAACGAAATTGTGTCTTGATCAACGAAATAACTTTGATATCCTATGTTAGTGTAATTAAACAGATAGTTAGGCTGTTTTAATATAATTTTACTTAGATAATTTTCAGAGTTAAGCTCTTCTTCATATTTTCCTAAATCAAAAATACTATCAATAGATACTATGTTTATGACTTGTTCTAATGACTCATAAGCTTGATAGCAAGCATATGTTAAATCCTGACTACCTCCTATAATTATTGGAATAACATTGTGTTTTATTAATTCTTCAATCACTTGTTTTAAAGCAAAGTAAGTGTCATTAATTTCGTTTCCAGATTTTATATTACCTAAATCAACTATTTTTTGCTCGGCTCGACATTGAGTTAGTTTGTAGAAAAAAGTTCTAAATAAATCAGGGGTTAAGTCACAACCTTTGTTATCAACTGAATTACGATCTTCCCTAACTCCTATTATTGCAATGTCAGCTTTTATATAATTAGGAAAATGTTCTTTGAAAATATAAATGCTATTCCCAATAAGTTTTTTTTCACTATTTAATAAATTATTACAATCATCTTGAACAGGTTCGAAATATAAGGATATATCAATTTCACTCATTCTCTTTTATTTTTTACCTTTTTTCCATTTAGAGTTAGTAGTAGTTGTTGGCTCTGTAGTTTTTTTAAGTTCAGCATTAACAACTATTTCAATGCAATCATCTTGACTTAATTCAGGAATATTGTATGTGCGAGGAATTTTAAAATTATTCTCTCCATCACTTAAATATGGTCCAAAGCGACCTTGTTTTAGAGTAATAACCTTTCCATTATAATTAAATTCTTTTTCAATAAAACCTTTAAGTTTCGCTTCAATAATTTCTATAGCCTCTTCGGTTGTTAAGCTAAGAGCATCGTATTTTTTAGTTATAGAGTAAAATTTATTATTGTGTTTAACATAAGGCCCAAATTTACCTATTGCAACAATCATTTTTTCTCCTTCATATTCTCCTACTTCTTTTGGCAGTTGGAATAAATCTAAAGCTTCTTCTAATGTAATTGAGTCTATTCGTTGTGTTTTTGCTAAACTTGCAAATTTAGGTTTAATTTCTCCTTCTGCTTCTCCAATTTGAGCTACAGGACCAAAACGTCCCATTCTTACTATTACATTTTTGCCTGATTTAGGGTCAATTCCAAGTTCTCTTACATATTTGGGTCTTTCTTTATTTTCTACAACTTCACCAATATGTGCATGAAAAGGTTTGTAAAATTCACCAATCATATCTTGCCATTTTTTCTTTCCTGAAGCTATATTGTCAAAATCTTTTTCAACATTTGCGGTAAAGTTATATTCGATTACACCTCCAAAATTTTCAACAAGAAAATCATTGACTAAAGTTCCTATATCGGTAGGAAACAATTTCCCTTTTTCAACACCAGTTTTTTCTGTTTTCGTATCCTCTTTTATTTTCCCATTTTTTAATGTCATTAAATCGTAAGAACGAATTTCTCCAATTCTGTCTTCTTTAACAACATATTCACGTTTTATTATAGTAGATATTGTTGGAGCATAAGTTGAAGGACGACCTATTCCTAAATCTTCCAATTTTTTAACAAGACTAGCCTCTGAGTATCGAGGAGGAGATTGGCTAAATATTTGTTTTGCAACTATATTGTCAGCATCTAACTTTTGATTTACGCTTATGTTTGGTAAATGAGTGATTTCTGTTTCTATATTTTCATCATCACTAGATTCTAAATAAACTTTCAAAAAACCATCAAATTTTATTACTTCACCCTTTGCAACAAACATTTCTTTTTGCCCAATAGGTTCTATATCTATAGTGGTCCTTTCTAATATAGCATCACTCATTAAACTAGCTATTGTTCTTTTCCAAATAAGATCATATAACTTTCTAGAAGAAGAATCGGCATCAATTGTATGATTGTTCATGTAAGTAGGGCGAATAGCTTCATGAGCTTCTTGTGCCCCTTTTACTTTATTTGCATATTTTCTCATTTGAAAATATTCTGCACCATATAAATTTTGGATTTCAGATTTTGCCATATCTATCGCAGATTCAGAAAGATTAACAGAGTCTGTTCTCATATAAGTTATAAGTCCTGCTTCGTATAATTGCTGAGCCACAATCATTGTTCGTGCTACAGGAAATCCTAGTTTTCTTGCAGCTTCTTGTTGCAATGTTGATGTTATAAAAGGAGCAGCAGGTGATTGTTTTGCAGGCTTCTTTTCTATATGTTTAACTTTATATTCAGAGTTAATACTATTTTGTAAAAAAGTAATGGCATCTTTTTTATTTTCAAATTTTTTTGATAGTTCTGCCTTTATTTCTTGACTAAAATCTGTATGTTTAAAAATACCAATAACTTTGAAAGAAGAGTTTACTTTAAAATCTTTTATTTCTTTATCCCTTTCAACAATTAATCTAACAGCAACAGACTGAACTCTGCCTGCAGAAAGAGAAGGCTTAACTTTTTTCCATAAAACAGGAGACAACTCAAATCCAACAAGACGATCTAAAATACGCCTTGCTTGTTGTGCATCAACTAGATTTACATCAATATTACGAGGATTTTCAATTGCTTTTAGTATTGCCGGTTTTGTTATCTCATGAAAAACAATTCGTTTAGTTTTTTTGTCATCTAGCTTTAATGTTTCTTTCAAATGCCAAGCTATTGCCTCTCCCTCTCGATCCTCATCACTTGCTAACCAAATAATATCAGCCTCTTTACTTGCTTTTATTAATTCATCAATAACTTTTTTCTTATCTTTTGAAACAACATAAATAGGAGTGAAATTATTTTCAATATCTATAGATAAATCTTTTTTATTAAGATCTCGAATATGACCATAAGAAGACAATACTAAAAAGTCTTTGCCTAAAAATTTCTCTATTGTTTTTGCTTTTGCAGGAGATTCGACAATTACTAAATTTGAAGCCATAATTATAATTTAGATGTTTTTTTGGATGCAATATTACATAAAAATATTAAAACTACTAATCTAAAAAAAATCTAAGTGTAATTTTTTTTATAAAGGAACGTATTAAGGCCATTTTTTAACGTAAGTATAAATATCAGAATAACAATCAAATAAAAAGATTTAAATAGAGTAAGAATTACCTAATTCGGTCTGCTGATTTTAAAAGTTCTTCATCCTTTTTCACACCTCTGTTAGCTATAAATAAAAATACATAAGCGATAATAGGTAAGAAGGTTCCAATATCAGGTTTTGATACAACTGCTCCTATTTGAAAATTAACAAGAAATGTTTCAATATTATTTGAGTAATAAATAATAATTACCAATATTGTAATCCATGTTAACATATTAAATTGAAGAATATTTTTTTGAAGTTTTAATTTCTTAAAAGAAAACAAAGCCAAAATGGATTGTAATACAGCAAAAAAAGCAACTATTCCTAAAGGTAAAATATTAACATCAACAGGTTTGTTTAAAACACCTAATTGACTTATTTCAAAACATTTAAAAGTGTAACCCAAACCTCCTGCTGAGTAGAAATAAAGAGGTGAAAATAACATAATAACACCAGTTATAATAGCTAAAAGTATAAAAATTGATTGCTTTCTCTGTAACATAATTATAAGTTTTTAAAATATCCACAAATTTACAAATCCTTTTTCAATTACTATAATTTATTTTTTTTATAAAAATTTCAATAATTAACAATTAACAAATTACATGATAAAAAAAATAAAACAATAAATAAATTGCAATTTTATTTTGTAATTGTTAGATTTTTATGTATATTTGCATTATATTTTTAATAAATGAAAAAGGAAGCTATTATAATTGCCGGCCCAAATGGTTCTGGAAAAACCACATTTGCCAATAATTTTATTGAAGAGTATCCTTTTACATATATTAATGCAGACAATATTATCAAAGAAGCATATTCACCTCAAATAACAAATTTACGCTCTGAAACATTAAAAATTATTTTTAATAAAATAGAAACAACTGTAAATAGTGGTGCTAATTTTATTATAGAAACGACTCTTTCAGGGAGGTATTTTATTAGGTTAATAGAAAGTTTGATAAGCAATAATTATGAAATAACAATAATTTATATATTTCTAGAAAATCCCAAATTGTGTGTTGAACGTATAAAAGAACGCGTCTTAAAAGGTGGACATTATATTAGTGATGTAGAAGTAGAAAGACGGTTTTATAGAAGTAAAAATAACTTTTGGAAATTATATAGACAATATTGTGACAAATGGTTTGTTTTTTACAATTCTACACAGCAATTTACAGAATTAGCTATTGGCAAAAAAGACAATTACATAGTAAGCAATAGAAATCTTTTTAATATTTTTCTAAAAGATATAAAGCAATAATCTGTGTAAATGGAGCTAAAAGAGTTTGATGATATTGAAATATACAAAATAAGTGTAAATCTACAACGTATAGGGGTCGAAGCTGTTAATTTGGCATTAAAAGAAAATAGACGTTTAGATATCCCGAATGTTTTTTCTCATGATAATAAAATTTATTATGAAACAAATGGAGGTTGTATTTCTCGAATAAGTCCTTTTGATAAAATGAAAGATAAACTTAAAAAAGCAATTGAAAATTCACAAGCATATTCGTTTTACGTTAACAATACTGTTTTTTAAAACAAGTTATTTTCTATTGAATATATTATATTTCCAAGCTTATTAATGTCAACAAGAATATCACAATACCCATAAAACTTATTATTATTAATTATTTTAGGCTCCCCAATTGACTGACATTTTATTAAAAAATATTTATTATTTCCAACTGTTGCAAAGCGAAAGAACGAAGCTGTAATATGATGATCGTTTGCTAACTCAATAATATTAGAGTTTTCTGTTACAATAGTGTTAATTAGAGCTGGTCCATGAACAGCAATAATTAGAGATGCGTCTTTTAATATGCTTAATTGTTTTTGCACAGAATAATCTTCCATACATAATGAGATAAAACCTCTTTTATAAAGAAAAGCTTCCAGCTCTTTCTCATTTACAACTTTTCTGTGATTAGCTTGTTTTCTGCTAATGTATATTTTTGAATATTTAGGATTACATTTTGCATTTAATTTATCTATTAAATTGTTTTTTAATATTATAATATTTTTCAAATCAGGAATACCTGCTCCAATTCCCCCAAAAGAGATAAAATTTAATTTATCAAAATGTATATATTTATCAGATGAATTTATTTGTATTAAACTATTCAGGTTTATATCTAACATTTTTATAGAGTCTGATTGCCATTTATGAATCAGTTTAGTTATGTAGATATTATGGTTTTTGTAATATTTTAAAATATTAATTAATATAGGCAAGAATTCAGAAAACCAATGACAGTAATTGGTTGTTGATATTAAAAAAAAAGCATTGTTTGCTTTAATTTTTATTACTTTTGTTGGCATTAAAGAATAATAAAAGTCATACTGATTTAAAGCTGCCTCTTTGTATGGATTTGTTTCTGCAAAAACTTTTTTAGAATTACAATCAATAATAAATCCTGACTTAGTGCAAGCAATAACATTATTAAACGTGCAAGTAAAAATTTCAGGATAACTTAATTGTTTATAAATAGCAAATTCATTATTGTTTGCTATATTATAATCAATATTAGAAATTTCATCAATATACTTGTCCTGAATAATTTCAAAATTAGTAATATGTAGATTCTCTCTGCTTTCTTCTTTTATGTTATAAATAATACCAGAAGGAAGAGTCTTTATTAATTTATTAAGATAATTAATATTTCTGAAAATATAAAGTAGAATCCGATGAATTACATTTTTCAATTCAACAATATTATTATTTGTTTTGCAATAATATTAAAAAAGTTAAAATTTACTAATTACTTTTTTACAAATATACTTTATTTTTTTGCGTAATAAAGTTGTTTTTTTCAAAATATAGAGATGATTTTTTACCTAAATGTGATTATTCGACAAATAATCCCCAATTACCCACTAGAAAATTTTTAATTCTGATAGTTTTGTTTTGTTCTAAAATTAGGTGTACTCAAAAAAATAGAATTAAGGTAAAAGGCTGAAAACTTATTTCAGGATAATCTAAAATGAACCTGTTTTAGATTATTTTTTTAATATTTATCCTAAAATTGTCCATTAGAAATTTCTAAATATCAATTTACTTAGTCTAAATTATTGGTAAATAATGACTTCTAAATTAAATAACAAAAACTAATAACTTTTGAGTTTAAGCAAAATCAATTTTTGATATAGAGCACATATACAGCACTTTAACCTCACTTCTAACTCCACTCAATCAACATTAAAACCTCATTTCATCCTTATAATCAAATGATTAACCAGTCAAAATTAAATCATATTTGTTTTTTTATTATTTTAAACAACAAACATCTTGCGCTTTAATTATCAGTATATTAACCAAAATAACACAATATGATAAAATTGGACGCATTTTTTAATAGCTAAATTGCCTCCGCTTTAAGACCGTTGCAATAATCACGGTTTAATAATTCTTTACTTTTGTTACTTTGCTCATAATTTATTTATATTATACAATAGAAATCAACTTAGCGTTAGTAATTAATTCCAATGCAAATATTAGTAGTTCTACCTGGCATTGGAAAGGATTTTATTACTTCATACTGTTTATCAAAAATATTGCTAATTTCTATTTTGAAATTACATTTTATTTTATTTATTTTCAATTCGTAAGATAATGAAGCGTCTCTTATCCATGAAGAATGAATTAAGTTTTCATAAATATTTTCGCCAAGGCAATAACGAAACCCATTAAAAAGGTTATTATACCCAAAAGATAAATGCTTATAACTGAAAGAAAATAGGCCAGAAAAAGTTTCAAAAGGGATATATGGTATTTGTTTTTTATATGTTGTACTTTTAGAGTTAGTTATATCAAAAGCATTTTGGAAACTATAATTACAAGCTAAAGACATGCTTATTTTATCAAAAGTCTCATATATTGTTTGAAATTGAAAATCTAATCCATTAACATCAACTAAACCTATGTTTTGCATTGACCATACAAAAAGATTTTTTGTAGGAACAGCAATTATTTTATTTTCTACTTTATTAACAAATGCGTCTATTTTAAAAGAAAAATACAAAGTTCTTTTAACTTTATGATTAAACAATAATCCCAAATTATATTGTTTTGCATATTCTGGCTTAAGTTCATTATTACCAACAAGATTATAATACAAATCATTAAAAGTAGGCATACGAAAAATGTTTTTATACATAAACCTTAATCTTATATTTGATTTTTTTAATGGACGTATTGATAAAGCAAAAGATGGTGTAATAATATTTGCAGGTTTAGCCGATTCTCCATTAACTGTTTTTTCATTTATGATAGAAGAAAGCAAAGAAGCATAAGTTTCAAAAAAATATCTATTAAATTTAAGAGCTAAAGAGTTAAGATATGAATATCGAGTAGGTTCTGCATACTTATATAGATTTGCGTCAAGAGTATTTAAAAAAAAATCTGAAGCAAAGGAACAATGTAGAGAATCAATTATTTTTTTAGAAATTGCTTGGGATAAGTATAATTCATTTTGAGTGTAATAATTATTAAGTTTACCATCTTCATTGTAATAATCGGGGTCTCTATAATGAAGGTATGAATTAGAATATTTTATATTAGAAACAGCATTAAATCCATTAATCCATTTCTTTGCAAATTGCACACTAGTAAAAAAATTTTCATCTTGAAGACTTTGAGATGCAAACGAATTATATAAAACTACAGCTCCTGGCAATCCTCTGTCAGATTCATAATAATAAGTTTTAAACTTTAAAATAGAGGAACTATCTTTCGAATAATTTACAAATCCTAAATCTGCATTAATAGATTTAATATAAGAATTTTCACGAAAATATTTAGTTTTGTTAGTCGCTCCATTTTCAATATAAAAAGGATATTTCCCATCTGATTGCATGTAGTTTATAGCAAAATCACAACTGTTTTGCAAGTTTATTTTTTGCTTAACAAACAAAGATGAATTAATCAGACCAAACGAACCCATTTTTAGGTTTGCTTTAATGGAGATTGGTTTTTCAGAAAAGTTAGGTATAGACGAATTTATACAAATAACACTTGCAGAAGCATAATACCTTGCAGGTTGGCATATATTAATAGGTTGCCCCAAGAAAAGTGATATATCCTCAATATTATCAACAGATATTTTGCCTAAATCAATCTGACCCGTGGCAACATCACTAAGAGGCACTCCATCAACAAAAACGCCAGTATGATTAGCCCCGAAACTCCTTACCATGATTGTTTTCAGTCCCCCTACTCCTCCATAATCTTTAATTGTTACACCAGAAAATGCCTTTATTCCATCAGCAACAGAAGAACTCGGAATTTTAAATAATTCCTTTGAAGAAAGACTTTGCATCGGTGTTAATGAAATATCTTTTTGAGGAACTTTTACTTCCTTAATAATAACTTCTTTAAGCATAAAAGTATCCCTATTTATTGGCACTTGAGAATAACTCCTCAGAAAAAATAAAGGAATAACAAAAAAAATAATTAATAAATATCTATAATAATCAGTCTTACTCATTTTAATTTCAATACTCTCTTAACGATATACATATACACTTATTAAACAATTATTCAAATTATTTAGCTGTATTTATATAATTCTATCTTAGAGAATATATTCTTTCTATAATTTCAACAACCTTAAGTCCTTCTAATGCATTAGTACTTATGATTGTTCTATCTTTTAATGTGTCAATTACATTTTGTATTACAAAATGGTGATTATTAGCAGAACCTTTATAAGTCCCATAATCATGAGGAGGTCCAGATTCTTCTAACTTAGGAAGAGTAAAATCTTTAATTTTACAATATTGCACTTCGTTCATATATTGCCCTCCAACCTTTATTGTTCCATTACTTCCAATAACAGTAATACTACTTTCAAAATTGGAATCCCATATTGAAGTAGAATAAGTTAGCAATCCCGAACCTCCATTTAGAAAATCAAATATAACATTTCCTGTATCTTCAAATTCAGTCAATTCGGCATGATTATTATCATAAAAGTGTGCTTTTATATTTGTTATATCTCCAAATAGCCAATACATTATGTCAATAAAATGTGAAAACTGTGTAAATAAAGTACCTCCATCTAAATCCTTAGTCCCTTTCCAATTCCCTTTTTTATAATAACGCGCATCTCTATTCCAAAAACAATTGACCTGAACATGGTATATGTCACCAATAATCTTTTCATCAATGATATTTTTAAGAAGTTTTGCAGGTGGCGAATACCGGTTCTGCATAACACAAAAAACTTGCCTAGAAACCTGCAAAGATTTAAATATTACAGTTTCACATGCAGATTTTGTAAGCCCCATAGGTTTTTCACACACTACATGCTTTCTCGCATCTAATCCTTTCAATGATTGTTCTATATGCAATCCATTTGGAGTGCAAATACTTATAACATCAATATTTAGATTTGCATCTAGAAGCTCTGTAATATCATTAAAAAAAGGAACATCATATTTATCTATAGCAAGCTCATTCTTAGGTAATATATCACACAAAGCAACTAACTCTGCCTCACTATTCAAGCTTATCATTTCTGCATGTCTTTTACCTATATGTCCACAACCTACTACAGCAAATTTTATTTTATCTTTAATCATTTCATTAATGTTAGTTCAATTTTTTAACAATACCTTTTTCTAGTATATATTTCTCATCACTATCTGGACAAATAGCATTATTATCTTCATTAAACTTAAGTTTTTGTCCATATTCACTCATCCAACCTGTTTGTCTTGCAGGATTGCCAATAACTAAAGCATAAGCAGGAACATCTTTTGTAACAACAGCTCCAGCTCCAATAAAAGCAAACTCTCCTATTGTTATTCCACATACAATAGTAGAGTTGGCACCTATTGTTGCGCCCTTTTTCACTATTGTTTTTTTATATTCTGTTTTTCTATTAACAGCACTTCTAGGATTGATAACATTTGTAAACACCATTGATGGACCTAAAAAAACATCGTCCTCACATATAACTCCAGTATATATAGAAACATTGTTTTGAACTTTAACATTTTTACCCAACTTCACATTAGGTGAAACAACTACATTTTGTCCTATATTACAATTTTCGCCTATCTCACAATTACTCATTACGTGAGAAAAGTGCCATATTTTTGTGCCATTACCAATAATACAACCATCGTCAATTACTGCACTTTCATGATTATAATATACTTTTTCCATAATATTAAATTCCTTTTATAAATTCAACAACTGCTGTTGTTATATACTTTAATTGCTCTTCATCTAGCTCTGTATGCATTGGTAAAGAAAAAACTTGATCACACAATTCTTCAGTAATAGGAAAATCCCCTTTTTTATAATTACCAAATTCAACGTAAGCTTTTTGTAAATGCAAAGGTACAGGATAATATATCATTGCAGGAATTTCTTTTGAATTAAGATATTCTATAAGTTTTGCTCTATTTACATTTTTTAACTTTAATGTATATTGATGAAATACATGATTACTTTGAGAATACCTTGCTGGAGTTTCTAATTGCTCTATATTTTCAAATGCTTTATCATAAAAATCAGCAGCAATTTGTCTTGCCTTTATATAATTATCCAATTCTTTAAGTTTTACACTCAATATTGCAGCCTGAATACTATCAAGACGAGAATTAACACCAATATGATCATGATAATATCTAACAGTCATACCATGATTAACAACCGAACGCACTCTATTGGCAACTTCATCATCATTAGTAAAAATAGCACCACCATCTCCATAACAACCTAAATTTTTAGATGGAAAAAAGGATGTACACCCTACATGTCCAATAGAACCTGCTTTTTTAACATCTCCGTTACTAAATTTAAAAGTACTACCTATTGCTTGGCAATTATCTTCTATAACATAAAGATTATGCTTTTTTGCAATATTCATTATAGCTTCCATATTAGCACACTGTCCAAACAAATGAACAGGGATAATGGCTTTTGTTTTTGGAGTAATTAGCTCTTCTAATTTAGCTACATCCATATTGAATGTGCCTTCTTCCACATCAACAAAAACAGGTTTCAAACCTAACAAAGCGATAACTTCTACCGTAGCAACAAAAGTGAATGAAACAGAAATCACCTCATCACCTGGTTTTAAACCTAATGCCATCATCGCAACCTGTAAAGCATCAGTACCATTAGCACAACCAATCACATGCTTGACTCCCAAATAATCAGCTAATTCTTTTTGAAAGTTTTGCACCTCTGGACCATTTATAAAAGCTGTAGATTCTATAACATTTAATACTCTTTCATCTATTTGGCTTTTTATTTTTTCATATTGACTTTTCAAGTCAACCATATTTATCTTTTTCATAATTTAATTTTATTATCAAATTTATTTAAAGCACAAATATATTAATTTTATTTTTCAGATTCTAAAAATTAAAATTTCGTGAAACCTTATAAATAATAAATTAATATTGAGCTCATATCTTTATTCAAAATTACAATTCCCAAATAATAACATCCAACTTAACAATGCAAACCATTGAAATTCGGTATTACCTACAATATTATTTGTAATGAATTGGGTAAAAAAAAATTGTATTTATTTTTTCTTTTTTTCTTGTGTAAGTTTTTTCAATTTAAATAATCGTTTCAAATTGGTAATATTTCGTCTAATTTTTTGTGAAAAGTTAAGATTATTTGAAATTGATTGAACATTTTCATCAAAATTGAATTTTACAGAGCTGAAAAAATTTAATAATTTTGCTAAACCATCAAAATATAAACTAATATAAAGAAAAATTATCATTAACCATATTGCAACTATATTAAAATAATAAGTTGGGTATTTTTTACCCATAAAATATTTTACAGGAGCATAAAAATGAGAACGATAATCCCACAAATTTTTTGGTTTAGGGTCCAAAAAAATAGGATCCTTAAGTTGTATTATTTCCTTATTTGTTTTAACAAAATTGTTTTTTTCAAGAGCTCTCTTTACTATATCTGTTAAATTTTCATTATAATAATGGTCTTTAAAATAAGTAAATATATGTGTGTTTTCAGGGGTTGACTGAAGCTTGTCAATCATTTTATTTTTTTCATTAGATATTTCATTAAAAACAAGTGTGTAAAAAGCTTGTAATTTTTCTAAATATTCTAATGTATATACAGCAACTTCTTCATTATAATCTTTAATATTCAAACTATTAATATTTTCAAAAGTTACACTTTGAATAGCCTTTGTTTCTTTACTTATTTCATTTTTTAATATACTAAGATTATTTTCTAAAATTTTATTTGTAGAATCCGTTTTGTTTGTAATTAAAGGAATGGTATTTTCTGCAATTTTTTTTAATTCAGGAATTAATATTGCTTGCTTAAAATCTGTAATACTTTCATTTTTTTCATAAACATAAAAATTCTTTTGGTATTTATTATTTATAAATTGGTTTACAACCAATGCTTCATAAGCCCAACGACATGTCATTACATCAGCTATTAAGGGAACTTTATAGCCTCCCCCTATATATTGATTCAATTTATCAAAAGAGAACATAGCTCCTCCGAGTATCATTTGAGGAATCATCATAAGAGGAATTAATATATAGATTGTAACAGCAGAATTAAATGATGAGGAAATATTTAATCCTAACATATTTGCAAAACAGGATACTGAAAAAAGAATAAGCCAATATTCCCAATACATATCTTTAACTCCAAAAATTGTATTACTAATTAACACAAAAAACAACATTTGTATTGCAGATAATGTAAAGAGTATTCCTATTTTAGACATTAAATAACTGCTTCTACTTAAATTCAAAAAGCGTTCACGTTTGAGTATTTTCTTGTCTCTAAATATTTCTTCAGCACTAACAGTAAGACCTACAAATAATGAAACTATTATTGACATAAATATAAATGGGGCTAAATTTTCATTTTCTCTAAATATATATTCATTGGTCTCATTATTTGGAATATATCTTATTATAAAAGAAAGGATAAAAGCCAAAAGAGGAGTCTCTAATAAGTTAATAATGAGATATTGAGTATTACTAACTTTTGACAATAAATCTCTAATAGTAAATATTTTCAACTGTTTAAACCATGATGGAATGTTTAAAGCTGATGGCAGTTTTTCTTTAGTGGATTGTTTTAATTTATTTGTAGTCTCCCAATTAAAATATTTTTGATAAAATGATTGCCAATTTTTTGGAGAAACTTTTCTATTCGGAGTTAAATTTCCAAATTCATCAACAACTTTTGCTTCAACAATATTAAAAACTAGTTCAGGATTCACATTACCACAAATAGGGCATTCTCCTTGTTCCCAATTAACTTGCTGATCTACTCTCTTAAAATAAGTAATTGCTTCTATTGGGTTACCATAATATATTAAATATCCTCCTACATCTAAAAATACTATTTTATCAAATAGTTTATAAATATCTGATGATGGTTGATGAATAACAACAAATATAAGTTTTCCTTTTAAAGATAATTCCCTTAATAAATCCATTACATTTTCTGAATCTTTTGAAGATAATCCAGATGTTGGTTCATCAACAAAAAGGACCAAAGGCTCCCTTATTAATTCTAATGCTATATTTAATCTTTTTCTTTGCCCTCCACTTATTTTCTTATTTAAAGGACTGCCAACTTTTAAATGTTTTATTTCTATAAGACCTAAGTTTTTTAATACTAGATCTACCTTTTTTTCAATATCTTCATCTGACAATTCCTTAAAACATAACTTAGTATTATAGTATAAATTTTGATAAACGGTTAATTCTTCAATAAGTAAATCATCCTGAGGAATATATCCAATGATTCCTTTTAAGTCATTCTTATCTTCATGTAAATTAATTCCATTTATTGTTACCTTACCAAAACTAGGTATTTCTAAACCAGAAAGCACATTTAAAAGAGTTGTTTTTCCCGCCCCACTCGCTCCCATTATTCCTATTAGTTTACCCTCTTCTTCATTAATACTTATATCTCTTAACCCATAATTCCCTTCTGAAAATTTATAATCTATATATTCAGCTTTAAAATTAATTTTAATTAGGTTGATGTCTGATAGAAATCGAGAAACAACATCACTGTAATATACAGTACTACTTGGTAATTTTATTGTGCTTCCTGGTGCAAATAAATAAACCCTTTTAGGGTTTATTAATAAACCATTTAGATATACCTCGCTACGTCCTGGATATCCACAAAAATACAAATCAACACTTTTAATTTTTAGTAGAAAGAAACTCTTATCAAGTTGTCCTGTTTTTATATGTTTGCATATTGTGTATTTATCTTCATTGTCATCTGTATTAATAAGCAAAATGTCATTAACATCTAATAAAGCATCAGCATCTTCTATAATAAATCTTTTTATGGAATTAAATTCGTCTAAAGAGATATTAAAAACTTCGGCAACGGTATCTATTATTGCCATTCTTTGTGGTGAGAACTTACGATCTGCATTTACTAACTCGAAAAGACGAAGCAACACAATGATTTTTTGTTTTTGTGCTAATGTCTTATTAATTTTTTTGCATATTCCCAGAGTTTTTACAGAATCACTAACTGATGTTAGTTTTTTCTTTTTTGTTTCAGATTCATTGCCCTTATAAAACTCATCATAAAGAATTAAATATTCTATTACTAATTCTTCATTCAGCTGAGATTTTAAAAATTCTTCAACAAAATTTCTTTCATTGATACATTGCCCCCCTGATTCATCATCAATATCTTGTTTTGCTATAATAGCAAATAATTGCATTAGGGCTTTTAAAATCTCTTCGCTCATTTATGTATTTGTATTTATTATGATAATCATTTCGTATAATAACCCAAATAGATTAAAATAACCTAAATTAGGCATAAAATAATTATAAAAATTAATACTGTTTTAATGTAAAATTTAATTCTACTAATTCAGAATATTCCTCTCCAGCTTCCATCATGTCTTCATCATCATCTTCATAATACCATTCGAGGTTTACAGAGTTCCCGTTATTACTATTAATGCTTTCTAATTTACTAAAAATATCCAATAATAACTTTGATGATGCTGTGTTAAAATATTCAAGTTTTACTTCAAATTTCATGGCTACACCACTCTGTGTTGTTGCAAAATCGTCTAACCAAGTTAAAACTGGATTATAAAAACTAGCAGCGTCTTCTGGCAATGAACGTCCAGATATATTAAAAACTTTTTCTTCTGCATTTAGAACTATCGTTGGTGTATCGTCAGTTCCTTTTAAATTTAAAACATCCATATTATTTATATTTATTGTTATTTCTTTTAGTTTCTAGGTATTCTAATTAATAATGAAAAAAATAAATAATCTTTTTCCATTTCTTCAAATGAATACTCTAATTTTTTTCCTGATTTTCTTGCTATATCAATTAATCCTAATCCTGCCCCACCCCTATCAGAAATAGCTCCTCTTGAAACCACCTCCATATAAAGAGCTTTTAATCCTTCTTTATCTAAATTATTTATTTCAGCAAGTTTCATCTTTAATAATTCTACGTTTTCCTGCTTTATTGGATTTCCTGTACAAATAAAGTATTCTTCATTTTCAAAGCCAACCATAAATATAGCAGACTTATGGTTGATTTTGATTTTGTTATCTTCTGTGTGCTTACATATATTTTGTAAACATTCTACCATTATATTAAATACTTTCTTTTTAATTTTTCCATCTTCCCCAATTGATTCTAGCTGTTTTTCGGTCATACTTAATACTGCTTTGAGTATATCTTGCGAAAAATCTCCTTCATATATAAGTTTTAAATTTTTTGACATCATTCCTTCATGAAGTTTATATATAAAATTGAGTGGAGTAGCAGCATTTTTCAGATCTTCTAAATTACTCATAATTCCTAATGTTATTAATTAAAACACAAATATATTATTTTTTTTTTATTTTTATAACCAAAATATAGTAAGAATAAGTTTCACTAATTTTACTAAAATGATATTCTATTTTTTCTCCAGATTTTCTTGCTATGTCAATTAATCCTAATCCTGCTCCACCTTTTTCTGAAATTTTTCCATTTTTCATGATTTCCATATACAAAGATTTTAATCCTTCTTTGTCTAAGCTATTTACATTGTCGAGTTTATTTTTTATAAGTTCAACTTTATCATTAAAAATAACATTTCCTGTAGAAATTATATATTTATCTTCATTTAAAGCTAACATAAGTATAGAAGAGTAATCATTTTTAATGTTTTGCTCTAAATGTTCATAATGTTTGTATATATTTTGAACACATTCAACCATTATATTTAAAACCCTTTTCTTTGCTGAGCCATTTTCATTTGTGTCTAATTTCCCTTCTGTTATTGATAATATTGCATTAAGCAAGCTTTGGTTTACATCTCCTTGATATAAAAGCATTACATTTTCTTTTTGCATGTTTTTATAAAATTCGTAAATAGCTTTACTTTCAATTATGCTTTCATTATTTATCATACACGTTATGTTAATATAGTTAATACATCTTATACTGTCCTGTTTTAATCTTATAGTTTTATTCCTATCAATAATACATCATCCATTTGTTTATAATCACCTTTCCATGCTTCAAAATCTCTTATAAATATATTTTTCATTTCTTTCATATTTGTATTTTTATTTGATAATATAATCTCTTTTATTTTTTTTGTCATAAATTTTTTGTCCCCATTAGAGCCCCCAAATTGGTCAGGTAAACCATCTGTGTAAAAATAGAAACTATCTCCTTTTTCAAGATTTATGGAATGATTTGTAAAATCTGCCCTATTTTTATAATGCATCCCACCTATTGGATATCTGTCACCTTTTATTTCTATAAGTTCTCCTTTTTGTAATACAAATAAAGGCCTATGTGCTCCTGCATACTGAACTTCCTTTGTTAATATATTTATTTTACACAAAGAAATATCCATACCATCTCTTGCTTCACTGTCCCCGTTCCCTTGCTTTAATGTTTTTTGTACCATAGTATGCAATTTATCTAAAATATTTGCAGGTGAAATAGAAATATCTTTTTCCTTAAGAGAATCCCAGTTTTCATTTTCACTCATTATCTGGTTTAAAGAAAAATGACCAATAAATGACATTAAAGCTCCTGGCACACCATGACCTGTACAGTCTACTGCTGCTACATATAAAATATTCTCACGTTTGTATATCCAAGGAAAATCACCAGAAACGACATCCTTTGGTTTAAAAAACATAAAAGAATCTATATGTTCTTTCAAAATTTTAGGTGTTGGTAATAATGAACTTTGTATTCTTTGTGCGTAATTTATACTTTCAGTTATATCTTTATTTTTCTTTTGTATTTCTAATTCAAATATTTTTCTTTGAGTAATATCATGAGCAACAATAAGTATTGATTCAATATTCCCATCTTGTCCATATTCGGGAATAGAATTTATTTGCATAATTATTTCTTCTTCTAGTACTTTAAAAATAATTTCACGCTCAACTTTAGTGTTTAAGTTAATGGTATCAGCTAATATGCTTCCCCAAATTAAAATCATGTCTTTAGACAAACTAACATCTTTATATGATTTATTGATAAACTCTTCCTTATTTAAACCCGTTAATTTTTCTATAACTGGATTTATATAAAATATTTTACCACTAATACCTATTCGTGTAATTAAATCGGGCGAATTCTCAGAAAGAGCTTGCATTTGACCTCTCATTCTTTGTTCTTTTTCCGCCATTATCCTAATAGTAATATCTTGACTATTAAATATTATCCCATTTATTACAGGATCTTTTATTAAATTTTTACCTGTAGCCTCTAGCCATATATAATCGCCTCCCTTTCTTTTAAATCTATATTGGATAGTAAGTTTTTCTTGAGGTCTATTTATTAAGTTGTCAAACATTTTGTCAACTTTTTCCACATCTTCTTCATGTATATTCTCTAAAAGGCTTTTATCAATTAGGCTCTCTTGAATAAACCCTAATATTGTAAGTACAGATGGACTTATATATTTAATATTTCTATTTTCTTTATATATGGTAATTATTTCTGATGAATTTTCTAATAAAACTTGCAACCTCTTTTGGCTGTTTTTAACTTCTTGTATTTGCTTTTCTAGTAAATCATTTGAATATTTTAATTCCTCTTGAGTAGCCTCCATTTCTTCTGCGTTTAACAGTAATTGCTCTCGCTGCTCACGAAGTTCTTTACTCATCTCTTGAGATTCTTTAAGCAATTTTAAAGTTCTTTCGTTTACCTTTACGTTAAAAATAGTTCTTGCTATAATATCACTAAGTTCTTCAACAAATTTTATATGCATTTGTGAAAATAATTCAAAACCAGCAAACTCTATTACTCCATAAACCGTTTCATTTGTAATTAAAGGAACTATTAGCAAACAAGAAGGTCTTCTATCACCTAACAAGCCAGAAGTAATAGTTACATAATCATAAGGTATTTCTGTACGTAGTATTTTGTCTTTTTCTATTGCTGCTTGTCCTATTAAACCTTGGGCAAATTTATATTTTCCTTTAAGATATTTTTTTTTGTTATATGCATAGCTTGATATTAGCTCAATATAAACATCATTAGAATCATCATCATTTACTACATAAAAAGCTCCTTGTACTGCATTAATCTTTTTTGTAATATATGCAACAACTTCTTCGGATAAAATTTTTAAATCATTATGCATTCTTAGTAAAGTTCCAACATCTGACGTCATTGAAATTATACTATTGCGTTCTTCTTCTCGTTTTTCGTTTTCTATTAAATTGTCTAGCATTGTAATTAATGCTTTTCCTAATTTATCATCATCTATAATTTCAATATCTACATCAAATTCTCCTTTGCCAATTCTTTCTGCAAATTCAACGTTTCTTGCTATTATTGCTTGTTGTTCTGCTATTTTTTCATTTAATATGAATTTTTCTTTATTTTTTTTATATGAATAAAACATCATAACAGTACCTAGAACAAATGGAAATATATATATCCAAAAAAATAAAGAATCTTGTTGGTATGCATAAAAAATAGAACTAAAATCTATAGAACCAATTCTACTATACATTTCTATTATTATTATTATAAAACTAATTAAAAGACCATATAAAACACTTTTGATGGTATCGTCCTTTACAGATTTAACTATCTTTCTATTTACATTGTCATTTTTGTCATTTCCCATTTTATATAATTTTAAGAACTTTATTCCTTATTAAAAATACATTAAATTTTATCTTTTAATTCTTTTATCTTGTTTGATAATGTGCTAAATAAAAGATCTATGAAAATTTCTTCCTCTTCTTTAATTTCTTTAAATGATGCGATTTCTACAACAGCTATAACTTCGTCATTTTCTATTATTGGAAGTATTAATAAGTTTCTAGGACTAGCACTTCCTAAACCAGATATTATATTTATGTATCCATCAGGTACATTTTTTATATTAACACGCTTTCTCTCTTTTGCTACTTGCCCAGAAAGTCCTTCTCCAAATTCATATTCCTTAACTTCTGTTTCTGCTAAATGATATGCAAATCCACATAAAAAAGAAATATATTGTATATCATTTTTCTCTGTAGATATAAAAAAAGCACATTGAGATGCCTCTATTGTTTTTGAGATAGAAGATAATAAGAATGAAGCATAATCTTTTAAATTATCAATATTGTTTACTTTGTTTTTTATTCTTTCTATCTCATTAGTATAATCTATTTTGTCAGATATATTTTGTTTACTCATAGTTTGGTTTTCTCCATTTTGTTGGAAGGAGCTTTTTATATTTTGCCTTTTTATTGACAACATACTTAAAATACCCATAACTTCTATTTTTTAATTTTATTTAATAATTCTATTATTCCATCTGTTTTTAATACCATATCAGGTTTGCATATTGATAAAACTGACTCTGGCATTGTTTTTACAGACGCTTCTACAGGGTCTTGTATAATACTTAAGCCTCCTCTGCTTTTTATCCTGCACATGCCTTTTGCTCCATCTTTATTTGCTCCTGATAAAATAATACCAATAAGTCGGTCTTTATAAACATAAGATGCTGAATCAAAAGACAAGTCTATTGAAGGACGAGAAAAATTTATCAACTCCTCCGTTGTCAATGAAATATAGTTACCTATTTCTATTGTTAAATGATAATTTGATGGGGCAAGATATGCAAATCCAGATTTAATCATAGTCTTATCTTCAGGTTCTATTACATGTATGTTAGATTTAATATTTAATGCCTCGACAAAACCATTACGTATATGTTTTAGTCTATGCAAACAAAGCAGTATTGGCAATGGAAAATCACTATTTAACATTCCTAATATTTTTGTTATAACAGGAAAACTGCCAGCCGACCCCCCTATAACGACAACTCTATATTTTGTAAAATCTATATTTTGCATTAATACTATCCTATCTTCTTATAAATTTTATCCTCAACATTTACTACAGAGAAACTTTTTGCAGATTTGCACCATGCTATTGTTTCTTTGGATCCTAAAACTAAATAGCCTCCAGTAAACAAACTATTTTCAAATAATTGAACAACCTTATCCTGCAATTCAAAATTAAAATATATCATTACATTTCTACATAAAATAATATCAAATTTAGAGAATGATTCATCTAAAACCAAATCATGTGTCCTAAACATGACGTTTTTCAATATAGACTTGTCAAAAACATATTTTTCATTATTATCAATTAATTTATAGTAATCTGATAGTTTACCAATACCTGCAAATCTTTCGTAATTACTCATATTTAGCTCTAATGTCCTTGTCGGATATATTCCTTGTTTTGCCGTTTTCAAAACATCTTCATTTATATCTGAAGCAAATATTGATGTTTTTTCACTTAATCCTGCCTCTTTTAATAAAATCCCCATAGAATAAACTTCTTCGCCAGAACTACATGCAGCATGCCATATTCTTATTGTGTTATTGTTTTTAAATTGAGGCAGAATTGTTTCTCTTAAAGTCCTCCACATTGAAGGATCTCTAAACATTTCTGTTGTGTTTACTGTAATTTCTTTTATAACCTCCTCTAAAAACATTCTGTTAGTTTTTATTTTGGTTATTAACTCTTCTACGCCTGATATTTTATACAATTCCAATATTCTTAAAATCCTTCTTTTAAATGAAGAAATTGCATAATTACTAAAATCGTATCTGTAAATCTCTTTAATTGTGGCGATTAAGTTTCGTAATTCTTTTATATCAATATCTTGTATCATCCTTTGTAAACTATAAAATAAAGATTTTTTTTAATTTGTCAAATATATTATTTATATAGAAGCACTATAATACGTTATAATGCGTAATTGTCATAATTTATCAAATGCAAAAATATAAATTTTTTTCACAAAATTTAATATTATTTTGATAGAAGCAAATTTTACTCATATAGAATTTCGTTTTTATGCATTAAAAAACATTTTTATATTATAATCATTTTATAAAAATTACTCTAAAGTAAAGCTAAATAATTAGGACTTTACTCCATTCTTAAAGTTTTATCATAAATTTACTAAATACATCTTCGATTATTGTTTAATAGGTCAATAACATCAAATTGCTAATTATTTTTAAAGAAATGTGACAGTAATAGATTAAAAATAATAATTTGTTTTATTGTAGGTTTATTTGTATTTTTGCTATCGCTAATAGATGTTTAATTTCCTTGTCTGTTTTTTTAATTAAGCAATTATATAGCAGAACTAAAAAATAATGTAATATTAAAAAATTATGGGAAATAATTATTTAGAATTAGAAAGCAAAATAGTAGATATATTAAAAACTATTACGGATCCAGAAATTCCTGTTAATATATATGATTTAGGCCTAATTTATGAGATTAATGTTGATGAAGAAAAAAATGTAAAAATTGTAATGACATTAACAAGCCCTAATTGCCCTATTGCTGAAAGTTTACCAGACGAAATAAAAAATGGTATAGGAATGATTAATGAAATACAAAATGTAGAAATAGAAATAGTTTTTGAACCTGAATGGAATAAAGATATGATGAGCGAAAATGCAAAGTTAGAATTAGGATTTTTGTAGTAATTATTCTTTGATTAGATTTATTGAGAAAAATTTAGGATGATAAAAAAATTAGAAAAAAATAATACTTCCACAATCAGATAAAGGATAATCTCCTAACTCTATTATTTCTATTTTTTTAGAGTTTATAAAATTCTTAATTAAATTACCTTGCTTATGATAATTTAAATTACCAGCAAAAAAGCATTTATTATAACATATGCCAGCAGTACCACCTATAAAACCATTTTTAAAATCTTCAATTATAATGTTATCATTATTAATTAATAGTACGTCAATTGTTGCTTCTTTTTTTAACACCTCATACACACCTTTATCGCTAACAATAAATGAATTATCATTAACTGGCAATATACTACAACGAGTATATCCTTGCTTAACATTTATAACTTTTCTTTCCTTTATATTTTTTATTATTACAGGATCAGTGTATTGATAATTATGTATAAAAAAATGTTTAGTTACAACAGCATTATAAGCAATATTGAATGGATATTTTTCACCTATTAATGTTTCGCCTTCTTCAATATTTATATTATTTAATTTAAGTAAATCAATATAATATATTGGTAAAGAAGGAGAATAGATTAGCAGATTGTCCATTTGGCACATAAAAATATCTGGGTGTCCAGATATAGCATTATAAGTTATACCTGAAGTTTTAAACTCTATAAGTTTTGCATAAAAAGAAAGCCTTTCTTTTATTTCTGTTTTTAATCTGTGGTCAACTATAGCTAACATGCATTTTTCTTTTTAATAAATCTTTATTTGCTTTAAAATATACTTTTTTAAAACGTTTGCTTAGCTTATTTTTATTATAAGCACTATAACCTATTGCATAATTAAATTGCTCTGATGCAACTTCTATATGTATAATTTTATTAAAGGAATTAGAAAAATCAATATTATTTTTAAAAATATCATTCCATATAGCAGTGTAAACTAGTTCTCTAAAAGAAAGGTGGAATGGACCTGCAATTAAATTTGTTTTGTTTATAAGACCTTCAGACGGATGAAGTCCCATTTTTATAATAGGAATATTTGCTCTTTCAAACAATAATGTTATCTCTTTGCATATAATTACAGCCTTATTTATAGACAATGGTTTATATAAGTTTTTTTCATAAAATTCTTTAAGTTTTGTGTCTTTTATAACAAGTGTTGGATATATCCTAGTACAATCTGCTTTTAATGAAATTATTGTCTCTGCTGTTTTAATAGCTTTTTTGTAATTATCTTCAGGTAAGCCTATCATCATTTGAAGTCCCAAATCAAATCCATTGTTTTTTATTATTACAGAGGCATCATGTATGTCCTTGGGGGAATATCCTCGATCTGATTTAATCAAAACATCTTTGTCTGTTGATTGCACTCCAAGTTCTATTGTTTTTACACCATATAACTTTAATACATTTAATTTATCTTGATCAATATAATCTGGACGAGTTGAAAGTCTTATTGATTTAACAAAACCTTTTTCAATATATTGAAAAGCTTTTTTTAGATAATCAATCTGCATATTTACATCAATACCTGTAAAATTACCACCAAAGAAACCAATCTCTGTGTAATTATTTTTAAAATCAATTGTTTTTAAATGATTTTCTATTGTATATTCCACTTCTTCAATTGACGGAGAATTATTTTGTCCTGATATATTTCTTTGATTACAATAAATACACTGATTCGGACACGCAAGTTCTGGTATGAATATAGGAATTGTGTAATGTTTGCTCATTCTATTGATTGTTATTCAAAAGTATATTGATTATCAAATAAAAATCCAAAATTACATTTTTTTTAATTTGTTCATAAGCCTATTTTTTATAAATGAAAAATGAGTATTTTAAAACATGTTCTTTTTTTTACTATTTTAAATAAAATCATAAAAAAACAATTTAGTATTAAAATATTTATTAATTTTGATTGTCTAAATTTAAAGAATTAGGTTGTTTTTTATGTCAAAAATTTTCCAACTATCAGAGGCTGTATCGTTAGCATTACATAGTATGGTGCTAATTGCTCAAGCAGATAAAATGTTAAATGTTAATCAAATTGCAGAATTTACTGGTGCTTCAAAAAATCATTTAGCAAAAATTTTACAAAGATTAGTTAAAGAAGGTTTTCTTAAAGCAAATAGAGGACCTACAGGAGGATATTTGATAAAGAAAAAGCCTGAAGAAATTACTTTAGCAAACATATACGTTTGCATAGAAGGACCCATTGAAAGTGAAGGATGCCCCATGGGAAAAACAGTATGCCCTTTTGATCGCTGCATTATGTCAAACGTTATAGGTAAAATGAGTCAAAAATTCAACGAATATTTAAATAACACAACATTAAAAGACTTTATAAGCTAATATTGTGAATTTAAAAGATAATTTATATTTAATTTTTTTATTATTATTTGTATTATCTATTTTTTTAATAAAAATACCAGTTATAGGTAAGTTTATAAGAATTATTAATACATTATTTCATGAAACAGGTCATGCCATAATGGCTCTTTTATTTAATTCAGAGATATATAGAATTGAATTACTAAAAGACACATCTGGATTAATAAAAATCAATGGGGCAAGCAAATTCAGTACATTTTTTATAGCTTTAGCAGGTTACCCTTTTGTTGCTATTATGTCATATTTATTTCTTTATCTTTTAAAATTAGAGTTATATTTAGTGATATTATATTTAATCTTATTTGTAGCAATAATTAATATTACATTCTGGGTACGAAATGTCTATGGGATTATATGGATTATATTATTTTCCGCATTATCTGTGCTTGTTATATATAATGAAAATGATTTAATAATAGCTATTTTTACAATAACAATAAGTTGCATCATGTTAATAGAAACATTTATCTCAAATTATAACTTAATAAAAATTGCATATAAAAGCCCAGGTAATGCAGGAGATGCTACATTATTAAAAAGCTCCACATATATTCCCTCAATACTTTGGGCCTTATTGTTCTTGTTTTTTTCGCTTTATTTTGCTTATCTTTCTTTGAAATTATTTTTATAAGCAACCAATTTAATGATGTTATAAATGTAAAAATATTTAGGGCGTTTCTCTAATGGACAATTTGGGTTTATGGTTTGTTTTTTTTGTAAAAGAGTTTGAATATTGTTTGTATTTGGAGTTGAATGTTTAAATTTGCAAAAAAATACAAAAAAGTGGAAGAAGATAAAGCAAAAATAGAGGAAGATTATAAGGATTTTATAGTTTTAAAGGGTGTAAAGCAACATAATTTAAAGAATATAGATGTTTTTATTCCTCGTAATAAGTTTGTTGTTATAACAGGATTATCAGGTTCGGGGAAGTCGTCATTGGCTTATGATACGTTGTATGCGGAGGGACAGAGGCGATATGTTGAAAGTTTGTCGAGTTATGTTAGGCAGTTTTTGGGGAAGATAGATAAGCCAGATGTTGAGTATATTTATGGATTGTCGCCGGCTGTTGCGATAGAGCAGAAAGTTAATATAAGAAATCCTCGTTCTACGGTTGGGACCTCAACGGAGGTTTATGAGTATGTCAAAATGTTATTTACGTCAATAGGGCAAACGATTTCGCCAACGACAGGGAATGTTGTAAAGAAGAGTAGCGCAAAGGATATCGTTAACTTTATAGTTGGACAACCGAATGGAAGTAAGATTTTTTTGTTATTTAAGGTTGCGAATGATAATGTTAGTAAATGGATAGATTATTTGAAATTGCTGCAATCACAGGGTTATTCGCGAGTTTATTTTAAGGAGGAGATTGTGCAGATTGTTGACCTGATAAAGAATCCGAAGCTTTTGGGAAAGAGTAAGGATTTGCATGTTTTGGTTGACAGGTTAATAATAAAGGAGCAAATAACGGATCAGGATAATCAGCGTATATACAACTCGGTAGAGACGGCGTTGTATGAGGGTTTGGGGCAATGTTATATTTTACTGGATATTGATGGGACGAAGTCATTGAATAAGTTTACTGATAAGTTTGAGGACGATGGAGTTGTTTATGAGGAGCCGAGTGCAAATTTCTTTAGCTTTAACAGTCCTTATGGAGCTTGCCCAAAATGTGAAGGATTTGGGACTACGATAGGTATTGATGAAGATTTGGTTGTTCCTAACAGGGAATTGTCGATTTATGATGATGCAGTAGCAGCGTGGAAGGGAGAGAAGATGCAGGAGTTTAAGATGTTTTTTATAAAGTTTGCGGAGAAGCGAAACTTTCCAGTGCACAGGTCTTACGTTTATTTAACGGAGTCGGAGAAAAATTACTTATGGAAAGGCGAAGGTGAATGGGTTGGGATTAATGGATTTTTCAAGTATATAGAGGAACAGTCATATAAGATACAATATAGGGTAATGTTGTCAAAGTATAGGGGAAAGACGATTTGTCCGGATTGTAATGGTTCACGCATTCGTCCTGATGCAAATTATGTTTATGTTGGAGGGAAGAACATCACAGATTTGGTTAATATGCCGATAAGTGATTTACTTGTTTTTATGCGAGGCATTGTTTTAGGTGATTTTGAGAAGAGTATTTCGAAGCGTTTGTTAATAGAAATGGAAAATAGGTTAGAGGTTTTGAATAATGTAGGTTTGGGTTATTTGACATTAAATAGGTCTTCGTCAACATTGTCAGGAGGCGAATCGCAAAGGATAAATTTAGCGACGTCAATAGGAGGAGGACTGGTTGATTCGATGTATATTTTAGATGAGCCAAGCATTGGTTTGCATTCAAAAGATACCGAGCGATTGATAATAGTGCTTAGGCAATTGAGAGATTTGGGGAATACGGTAATAGTTGTGGAGCATGATGAGGCGATAATGAGAGCTGCGGATTATATTATAGATATGGGACCAATGGCAGGAAACTTGGGAGGTGAAGTTGTTTTTGCAGGTTTGTTTGAAGATTTAATGAAGGAAAGTAATTCTTTAACGGCAAAGTATTTGAGAAACGAGCTGTGCATAGAAGTTCCTGAAAAGCGAAGGAAATGGCGAGAGTATATAAATATATTGGGAGCTAGGGAAAACAACTTGAAAGGTTTTGATGTTAAGATTCCTTTAAGGGTATTGACAGTGGTTACAGGAGTTAGTGGTTCGGGGAAAACGTCGTTGATACGTCATACATTGTATTCCAATTTGAAAAAGCAGTTTGGTGGTTACATTGAGAAAAAGGGGAAGTGTGTTAATATTGAATTTGATTTAAAACAGATAAGTAGCATAGAATTTATAGATCAAAACCCTATAGGGAAATCTTCGCGTTCAAATCCGGTTACTTATATAAAGGCGTTTGATGATATACGCACATTGTTTGCGGAGCAGCAATTGTCAAAAGTGAGGGGTTATAAGCCAGGTTATTTCTCTTTTAACGTTGAAGGAGGGAGATGTGAGGAATGCGAGGGCGAAGGCTTTATTACAATAGAGATGCAATTTATGGCAGATGTTAAGTTGAAATGTGATTCGTGTAATGGAAAGCGTTATAAAGAAGATGTTTTAGAGGTTGATTATAAGGGGAAGAATATTTATGATGTTTTGGAAATGACGGTTGATGAGTCGATAGACTTTTTCAGGGCTCCATTTAATAAAAAGCATGAACATTTGGAGACAAAAATTGTGGATAAGTTGAAATACTTGTCGGATGTAGGTTTGGGTTATATAAAGTTGGGACAAGCGTCAAGCACGTTAAGTGGAGGAGAGGCACAACGTATAAAGTTGGCTTCATTTCTGACAAAGGGTTCGAGTGATCAACATATTTTATTTATCTTTGATGAACCAACAATGGGGTTGCATTTTCATGATATAAACAAGCTGTTGTATTCATTTAATGCTTTAATAGAGTATGGTCATTCAATAATAGTTATAGAGCATAATATAGATGTTATTAAATGCGCAGATTGGATTATAGATATAGGTCCAGAAGGAGGAGATAAGGGCGGGGAAATAATCTTTGAGGGAACCCCAGAGGATTTAGTTAAAGATAAATCGTCAAAAACTTCGGTTTATTTGGAAGAGAAACTCAAGGAAAATGTTTGTTGTGGTTAATTGTATTAAATGTTGAATAAATTGGATATTATAGATTTAAAGAATAATATTAAAGATAAATTAGCATTGCCTTTACTCAATAAGGAGTCACATAAGAAGATGATGCCAGATACTGTTGAGCATTATATCCAAAAGCTGAAGCATAATAGTTTGCCGATTGAAAGTAGTGTGTTGATTATTTTGTGTGAATATGAATCGAGAGTTAGTGTGGTTTTAACGAAGCGAGCGATTGATAATAGGAGTAAGCATAGTGGGCAGATAAGTTTTCCCGGGGGAAAGAAAGAAGTTATAGATAGAGATAATGCACAAACGGCATTGAGAGAGGCAAAGGAGGAGATTAATGTCAATATTGAACAGGTGGAGCTTTTAGGGCAGTTATCGGAATTATATATTCCAGTGAGTAATTTTGTTGTTTATCCGTTTGTTTGTTACTATAAAGGGAATCCGTTGTTTGAGGGAGATCAAGAAGAGGTTGCGGAAATTATTTTTGGTGAATTAGAGCCTCTTTTAAATGAATCAAATGTAAAATATAGTGAAATGCATCTTGATAATATAGACTTTCGTATTCCTTATTATGATGTTTCGGGGCATGTTGTTTGGGGTGCAACGGCAATGATTTTGTCGGAGTTTATAGACGTTGTGAATAGTGATAATCGGATAGGAGAAAAAGGCGCCAAGATATGAAGTTTTTGTAATTGATGTTTTTTGGCTAAGGGACTGGTATTTATGACGAAAAAAGGGTGTTTAATGTTACAAAAACGAAACGAAACCCTGAAGAAATAGATAGTGACCTCGAAGAAATAGAGTTTCACCTCGAAGAAATAGAGTGTGACCTCGAAGAAATAGAGTGTGACCTCGAAGAAATAGAGTTTCACCTCGGAGAAATAGATAGCGACCTCGGAGAAATAGATAGCGACCTCGAAGAAATAGATAGCGACCTCGGAGAAATAGATAGCGACCTTGGAGAAATAGATAGCGACCTTGGAGAAATAGATAGTGACCTTGGAGAAATAGATAGTGACCTTGGAGAAATAGATAGTGACCTTGGAGAAATAGATAGCGACCTCGGAGAAATAGATAGCGAGTGAAAAATCTTTTCGAACCTATGTGAAAGCACATAAAAACAACCTGAAAACCTACTTTTATACCATAAAAAAAACTATAAATACTTATTATACCAAATTGCTATCAAGTTTGTAATTTAGATTTTTGTATAAATGGATAATGCCACACCTACGGTGTTTAATGTGTTTGCGTTATTTGTTTTGCTATAATAATTTCACACCTACGGTGTTTTAGGATATTTAATTATTGTGGGTATTATGATAGCGTTTAGGTATTAATTCAAAATATCAAGGCCTTTGCAAAAGTACAATTCAATAATTTAATTATTAAATCATACTTATTGCAACGGCATCATCTAACTACTTTTCTTTTAAGAAAATATAGCAAAATAAACAATTAGGTGTTTACCTGTATCTATATTTTGTATACTATCTGTAATATCACTTATCAAAGCTACGATATAAGTTGTATTTTCATCATAATTAGAAAAATAACCCGAAAAACTTGACTTTATTAGAAAAATTTAGTATATATTTGTGTAAATTATCACTGATTACGATAAATAACATGTAAACCTAGATTTAATTTGCATATAATTAGATAAATAATAATAATAAACCTTAAAATTTAAAAATTATGTTTGAAAAAATGAAAATTGGAACACGACTAAACATTAGTATCGCGAGTACTTTACTAATAGTCTTTATTGCATTCGGTGTGTACTTAATTTCTGATCTTAGAAAATTAACATTAAAAAACACTGACGATAGTATGCAAGAAAACATATTGAATTTAGAAAGCTCGATTTTGCTTGAATTTAATGCAAATAAAGCAAAAGTAAATTCAGATATGAATTTTGCGCTACAATATCTTAATAGCCTTGGAAATATAACCGAGTCTAACAAAGATTATGTTAACATTAATAACATAAAACTAAAACAATGGACAATAAAAGGAAAAACTATTCAAAACAATTCTGATATAGTTGACGCAATAAAAGCAACAGGTGTTGGAACTGTTACAATCTTTCAAAAATTTGAAAATGGATACATAAGAGTTGCAACAAATGTTATTGAAGCTAATGGTCAAAGAGCTATTGGTACTTTCATCGACTTTAATAGTCCTGTTGTGCAATCAATAGAAAGAGGCCAACGTTACCAAGGCAGAGCTTTTGTGGTTGACAAATGGTATTTAACAAACTACCATCCTATTATTATTGATGGAGAAATAAAAGGGATTCTTTATGTAGGAAATCAAGACCTAGATTTTGAAGCAATAAGTAAGTATTACGCAACAAAAAATTATTTTGGTTCAGGTTATCCATATATTGTTAATTCAGATGGGATTTTAACAGGACATCCTACTTCTGTAGGAGTAAGTGTAGCTAAATATAAATGGTTTGAGGAAATGAAAAAAAATATAGAAGGTAAAGTTTTGTATGAATGGGAAGGTAAAGAAAAAACTCAATACTTTAAATATATAAAAGAAATTGACAGCTATATTACAGTTGGTTTTTATACTGAGGATATGTATGCCCATCTTGCAATAATAAGAAATACAGTGATAGTTTCTTTATTATTATCAACATTAATTATTTTAATTGTTCTATTTTTTTCTATTAAAAATTTAAATTATAATTTATCAAAAATAATTGACAAAATAAAAGATGCAACACAATCTGCAATAAATGGCAATTTAAATACACGAGCAAGTACAGATGACATTAGCTTTGAATTTGCACCTATTGTTAATGGTCTTAACAGCACCCTTGATGCCGTAATAGGTCCATTAAATGTTGCGGCAGAATATGTTGACCGTATTGCAAAAGGCGATATTCCTCCAAAAATTACAGATAATTATAATGGAGATTTTAATGAAATAAAAAATAATTTAAACATGTGTATTGATGGTCTGGGAGGTTTAGTAGAATCATCAGAAGTATTAGAAATGATGGCACAAAATGATTATACAAAAAAAGTAGAAGGTCGTTATTTAGGAATATTTGCAAAAACGGCAGAATCTATTAATTATGTTAAAGATCGTGTTGATCATACTATTAATATCATAATTAAGTTAGCTAAAGGCGACATGAATGAATACGATGATTTGAAAAGAATAGGTAAAAGGTGTGAAAATGATCAATTAATGCCTTCAATAATAATGTTAATGGATGCGTTAAAAGATATTGCAAATAAGGCAAATTTAATTGCAAATGGAGATTTGACAGTTTCTATAGAAAAACGTTCTGATGATGATTTATTAATGCACTCTCTTAAAGAGATGTTAATATCTATCACTCGCATATTAGAAGATTTTAAAGGAGCCGCAGATAATATAGCAAATGCAAGTCAACAAATGAGCACTACATCTATAGAGATGTCGCAAGGAGCAAGCGAACAAGCAAGCTCAGCAGAAGAGGTTTCATCATCTATGGAAGAAATGGCATCAAATATTCAACAAAACACAGATAATTCACAACAAACAGAAAAGATTGCATTAAATGCAGCAGAAGGTATTAATAAAGTAGCACTAGCAGCAAAGGAAACTTTAGATAAAATGAAAGAAATAGCAGAAAAAGTTTCAATAATAGGAGAAATAGCGCGTCAAACAAACATTTTAGCTCTTAATGCTGCTGTTGAAGCTGCTCGAGCAGGAGAACATGGAAAAGGGTTTGCTGTTGTAGCAGCAGAGGTTAGGAAACTAGCAGAACGCAGTCAGGCATCGGCAGTAGAAATTGATGCATTAACTAAAATTAGTGTTAAATCAACAGAAGAAGCTGGGAGTTTGATGAATGCTATAGCCCCAGAAATACAAAAGACAGCAAAACTGGTGCAAGAAATAACAGCAGCAAGTATAGAACAAACATCTGGTGCTGAGCAAATAAATAATGCAATACAGCAACTAAATAAGGTTACCCAACAAAATGCTGCAGCATCAGAAGAGATGGCAACAGGTTCAGAAGAATTATCAGGTCAAGCTGAAAAATTATTAGAAAGTATATCTTTTTTTAAACTAGAAAATGATTTAAAGAAAAAAACATCTGATAATAAATTAAGACAAGAACATAAATTTTCAAAACAAACTGGAGGAAAAGTATATCAAAACGATTCGCAAAAGGTTAATAGGAACACGGGAAATGGTATTACATTAAACATGAGCAAGGATTTAATTGATAAGGATTATGAAAGATTTTAAGAAGTTGCTCATAATAGTTTAGGCAAGCTTTATAACAAACTCAGTCCCAATATTCTCATATATTGGGACATCCTTTTGAAAGTTAAGTATTTATTCGTAGACTTGTTACGTTAAAAAGTGTATTTTTAACATGATTCTAAAAAAAGCATGCAAAAGTTGTTTATTTCTGAAATTTTATATATAATTTAGTAGAAAATTTTTTCACTTTTTTAAATTGATTTAGTTTTGGAAAAAGAAGTTAAACATATAGAAAACACAGGCATTTTACCAATAAATGATATAGTAAATCTATTATCCGAAATAGATGCAAAAATATTGGCAATGCATGAATGCTCAAACAATGATTTTGTTATACTTAACAATAATTTAAAAGCATATAATTCGGACATTTTAAATATAGCAAAACAAAAAGAAGAAATCAAACAATTAATCAATGAAGAAAAATTCCATGATCAATTAAAAAATTTACAATATCAATTAAAACAACAAACTGAATGTTTTCAAACTGAAATAGAGTCAATAATGAATATTATGGAGCAAATGGAGACAAATGTAAACATGTTGTTTGTTCCTTTAAGAAATTTTAAACAAAACCTAATGACTTTAAAATTTCTAATTACAAATTTAAAATTAAATGCAACATATTATGAAGACAATAAGCATGATAATATTGATGAAATTGTAAATAAGCTTTATGATATTATATTTCTGGTTAATAATGAAAACTTAAATATAGATACCAATACTAATAAATTAAAAGAAGCAATAAAATATAAAGTTTCAGAACTAAAATTTAAACGAGATATAAATATTTACAATATAAACCATCTTTATAATGACATAGAAGGATTATTAGAAATTACATTTGCAAATCAGAATGAATTAATATCTAATATTAATGAGCTTAATGTATTAGACTCTAAAAGTTCTAAAAACATCAGTAAAATTATAACAAACTTACAATACCATGACATTATACGCCAAAAAATAGATCATATCTATGACACTCATAAAGAAATAATAGAAGAACTTAATAAAAAAGAAGTTAATAAAAAATATCTGTATAAGATACCCGATATAGCTGAATTGCAAGTAGCTCAATTAACGCTTATAAATAAAGAGTTTCAAACAGCAATAGATAATATAAAACAGCAATTTGATGAGATATGTTTAAATACAACAACTGTTGCAGATAATGTTTATGATAATGATGCTGATATTACAGAAAAATATAATACTTTAAATTTAGAAATAAAAACGAAACTCTATGCTTGGGTAAAAAACATAACAGATTTAACTCAAAATAATAATCATAATGAATATGATCAATTGCAAAGTTTATTTTCACAAGTAATTTCTAATATTAATTTAGTTATAAAATGTAACAATGAAATAATTGAGAATGTGAACTTTTTATATAATTTTCAATCAAACAAAGATAATTATATATTAATAAATAAACAAATAGGTTTTGTGTTGGAAGATATAAACAGTCAGATAGATATCATAGATAAAATATACAGCAACATCATTCAACATAATTCTAATTTTAATAATAATGTTACAATATTATATTCAGAGATAATTTATAGTAACAACTTTCAAGTTATAGCAAAAAAAACGGAACAAACATTAAATCACCTTACAGAACAAAGTTTAAAAGTATTTTCAATATTAAGAAAAATTTCAAGCAAATGTAATTTGTCATCAGATTCATTAAAAGAATCAATAAAAAATGTTAAATATTACGATTATTTTGAGAGAGAAATAGAAAGTGTGGTTCTTTTTCTAAATAACATATGTTTTGATTTAAGGAGATATTTAAAAATAGAAGGAGAAGGAAATAAATTGGATAATATAAAAGATATTAAAACTCACTATACAATGCAAAGCGAAAGAGATATACATGATAGCTTTTCAGACGATAACCAAATTGACGTTTTCGATGTAATAAAAGAAACATCCTTTTTAGATGGAAAAGATGAAGATAACAATGATGATAATCTTGAACTATTTTAAATTAATTATAAAATTAAATTATAAAAAAGATGAATATAAAAGAAAATTATAGTAAAAACAAAGATAAATGTACACTTAACATTGATGGAGAACTTAATATCCTTTTTGCAAAAGAATTACATGAAAAATTATTAGACGTAGCAAACACGTCAAAAACAATCGAAGTAAGTACTGATTGTGACGAAATAGACATAACATATATTCAAATAATCATTTCGTTTGATAAGTATTGTAAATTAGAAGGTAAAGAATTTAAATATTCATTTATTACAAATGAAACAACAAGGGTATTGTTAAGCAATACTGGAATTTTAGGACATTCATTATTTAAAAAAATATAATAATATGGGAAAGACAATCTTAATTGTTGATGATTCAGAGAGTATAAGAGAAGTTGTTAGTTTTACTCTCGAAGGAGCAGGTCATTCCGTTTTAAAAGGGGTTGACGGTCAAGACGCTCTAAAATTATTAGATGGTAAGGATATAGATCTTATCATAACGGATTTACATATGCCAATTATGGATGGCATTAGTCTTATAAGAGAAGTACGACAAAAAGAGCAATACAAATTTGTCCCTATTCTTTTTTTGACGACAGAGTCCCAGACAGAAAAAAAGATGGAAGCAAAAGAAGCAGGTGCCACAGGGTGGATTGTTAAACCTTTTGTCCCAGAAAAATTATTAGCCGCAATAAATAAAGTTGTTAGATAATGGAACAATTTAAGAAAAAATATGTAGAGGAGGCTGTTGATTTGATAGCTGACCTCGAAAAATCTTTATTAGAGTTAGAAAGAGACTTTGAAAATAAAAATGTTATAGAAAAAATTTTCAGAGTTATGCATTCCCTAAAAGGAGGTAGTGCGATGTTTGGCTTTGATTTAATAGATAATTTTACTCATCATTTAGAAAGTATTTATGATAATGTCCGAACAGATAAAATAAAAATAGATGATGAGCTTTTAAATATAACTCTTGATGCAGTTGACCATCTTAAGTCTTTACTAAATGAAGAGAATACTATTAATCCGAATTTCATACATACTCATGAGCAAAAATTAGAAATTGTAAAACAAATATCTAATAAGGTTCTGACGAAAAATACTGTTCAGAATGTTCAACAAAAAATCATAAATTCAAATTACAGGACATATCATATTTATTTTAAACCTGATGTTAATATATTTAAAAATGGGACTAATCCTTTATTTATTATTGACGATATTAGTTTGTTAGGTTTTTCAAAAGCTTTTCCTAATTATTCTGGATTACCTGAATTTTCTGAAATTGATGTAGAGGGTTGTTATATTGCTTGGGATGTATTTTTAAGCACAAGTGAACCATTTGATTTGATAAAAGATATTTTTATTTTTGTTGATAGTGAATGTGAAATAAAAATAGAAGAGCTAGCTTCTTTTAATTTAATGAATGATGATAACTTCTGTAGTTTCCTAACACAGATGTATAATGATGGATATAAAATAGATATAGGTTTAATTAAATCAAATATAAAAATCATAGAAAATGATTTTATAAACAAAGAAATTTCTGTTTTAGATAATAATCGAAATGAAAATGTTTTTATTAACAGAGAAGCAACTATTTCAAGCATAAGAGTTGCTTCTGAAAAACTTGACGACTTAATTGATTGGGTTAGTGAATTGGTTACTATTCAAGCACGTCTTAGTCTTTATGCAGAACATAATGCTGATTCTGAAATTGGTTCAATTGCAGAAGAGGTTGAAAAAATATCAAGACGATTAAGGGATAATGTTTTTAGCATAAGATTAATCCCTATAGAAAATATGGTTACTCGTTTCCAAAGACTAGTTAGAGAATTATCTCATGAATTGAAAAAGGAAATAGTTTTTGAAACAGAGGGAACCGAAACAGAACTTGATAAAAATATCATAGAAAGTCTTAATGATCCAATAATGCATATAATTAGAAATTGTATTGACCATGGCATTGAAGATTCGGAGACTCGAATTTCAAAGGGAAAAAAAGTTGTAGGGAAAATAAAGTTAAAAGCATTTTACTCTGGAACTAGTGTTTATATTCAAATTAGTGATGATGGCAAAGGTATTGATATAAGTAAAGTCAAGAAAATGGCATTGGAAAAACAACTAATAACTGATGACTCTATTTTGTCAGAAAAAGAAATTTTAGACTTTGTTTTCTTGCCAGGTTTTTCAACAGCTCAAGAAGTAACAAAAGTTTCAGGTCGAGGTGTTGGTATGGATGTAGTAAAGCGTAAAATAACAGATTTAAGAGGGGAGGTAGATATTACCTCCGAAATAAATAAAGGAACAGTAGTAACAGTAAAACTCCCTTTAACTTTATCTATAATTGATGGTTTGCTAGTAAAAATAGAACATTCTCATTTTGTTATTCCATTAGCTTCCGTTGACAAATGTTTTGAATTCAAACATGAGGTATTTGCAAAAAATAAAACAAATATTATTTATGCAGGTAGCGAACATATATCTTATACCTATCTCAGAGATATGTTCGACATGCAAGACATTACTCCAGAAATAGAAAGTCTTGTTGTTATAGAATTTAATGATACAAAAGTAGGAATGGTAGTTGATTCTATTGTTGGACAATACCAAGCAGTTTTAAAGCCTTTAGGAGCGATGTACAAAAAGCAAGATATTGTATCTGGAGCTACAATACTAGGTGATGGAACAGTAGCTTTGGTTGTTGACCCAATAAAAATAATTAATAAGGTTATTGATAATTAAAATATTTTTTCATAATAAATTAACTAAAAAATGGAGGAAATAAAAATGAGTGTAAATAAAACCAATGAGATTAAATCATACCTATCATTTAGGTTAAGCGAAGAGATTTTCGCAGCTAATGTGTATAAAGTACTTAATATTCTAGAAATGCGTACAATAACAAAAATTCCGCAAGCGCCAGACTATATGAAAGGTGTAATTAATCTGCGCGGAAACGTATTGCCCGTTGTTGATTTAAGAATAAAATTTGGGTTACCGATAACAGAAATTACTGTTGACACATGTATTATTGTTCTAAATATTAATTTAGATGGAGGTAGTATTATGGTTGGAGCATTGGTTGATGCAGTAAAAGAAGTATTAGAGTTAAATGACGAAGATATAGAACCCGCTCCATCAATAGGAACAAAATATAATGCCAATTTTATACAAGGTATGTATCGTGTAAATGAAAATTTTGTTATGATATTAAATATAGATCACGTATTTAATACCGACGAATTAATAAATGTTAATGAAACTGCAGACAAACTAAATACAGAAGAAATTAAAGAGTAATAAAAAAAACAAACAAAATGGCATTTACATATTTTTTTAGAGATTTACAGACATTAGAACTTATTATTGAACATTTAAACACCTTTATATCTGGGCGAAGTAATATAAAAATATGGGATGCAGGTTGTGCTTTTGGACCAGAGCCTTATTCTTTAGCTATTCTTTTATCTGAAAAGATGGGCAAGTTCTCATTTAAAAATGTTAAAATTTATGCAACAGATATAGACATTAGTAATCAATTTGAAGATATAATAAAAAATGGGATTTATCCATATAATGAATTGCAAAGAATACCTACAGAAATATTAAAAAAACACTTTACAAATATAGGCAATGAAAAGTTTCAAATTAGTGAAGATCTTAGATCTAAAATAATATACAAACGAGAAGATTTAACAAAACTAAATCCTATAGGCACAGAATTAAGTCTTATATTATGTAAAAATGTATTGTTACATCTTTCTGCAAAGGAAAGAGTAGATGTTATAAAAATGTTTCACACAGCTTTATCTGAAGGAGGATTATTTGCAACGGAACATACTCAAAAAATGCCAGAAGAACTGACCGATTATTTTACTCCAATGCAAACAAACGCTCAAATTTTTAAAAAGATAACAAAATAAGAATAACACTATTAAAAAGGAAATACTAAATTATAAGAAATTAAAATCTAATGAAATAAAACAAAAAGAAAATATTAGACATTTTTTCTAGTATTATAATCTCAAATTATCTTAAATTTTTAGTTATGACAGAATATTCAAACGATTTACAAAAAATATCAAACATTTACAAGGCACAAATGACAAATGCTGATTTTGATAAATTAAGTAAATTTATATATACTACATTAGGAATTAAAATGCCAGACGTAAAAAAGTTAATGTTACAAAGTCGATTGCAAAAACGATTAAGTGAACTTAATTTTGCTTCATATGCTGAATATATTAGTTATGTGTTTAGTAAAGAAGGCCAAGCTAATGAATTAACAAATCTTATGGATATTGTTACTACAAATAAAACAGATTTTTTTAGGGAACCTACACATTTTGAGCACTTAACACAAGTTATATTGCCTGAATTTATTAATTATTATTCAGGGAAAAGGGTTTTAAAAGTATGGAGTGCAGGTTGTTCTAGTGGAGAAGAGCCCTATACTTTGGCAATTGTATTAACCGAATTTGCAAAAAAAAATCCGAATTTTGATTTTTCTATTTATGGGACAGACATATCTTCAAGAATATTAAATAAGGCAATGATAGCCGTTTATGGAGAAGATAGAATATCAGATATTCCTATTGAATTAAAATCTAAATATTTTCTAAAAAGTAAGGACAGAATAAAAAAGACGGTTAGAGTTGTTACAGAATTAAGAAATAAAGTAAAATTTGAACGTTTGAATTTTATGGATTCAAATTATTCAAGTGTAAACGAACTTTTTGATATAATTTTTTGTCGTAACGTTTTGATATATTTTGATAGGGACACGCAAGAAAGTGTAATAAATAAGTTGGCTTCAAAATTAAAAACAGGCGGTTACTTTTTTTTAGGTCATTCAGAGTCTATAACAAATATGAAAGTTCCATTGAAACATATTAAACCAACAATTTTTGCAAAAGAAGAAGATTAAGAATAAAACATTAAAAATAAAGATATGGATAAATTATTAACAGATGAAGAATTAATATCTGAATTACAGAGACGATGTAATGAAAACAAAATTTCTTTAGAAGAACAAAAAACTTTAACAAAGCAACTTATAGAACTTAATAAAAAGTTAGAGGAATCAGAATCAATGAAAGGTCATTTTATTTCAAACATAACAAATGAAATAATAAATCCTTTTGCTTCAATTCTAGGATTGTCTCGTAACATACTATCTGTTAAGGAGAACAACTGGGATAAAGTTCGTTCTATGGTTTCTCTTATTCATTCTGAGGCTTTTAATTTAGATTTTCAATTAAAGAACATATTTAGTGCTGCGAAAATTGAAGCAGGCGAAATAAATATGGAAACAAACCATACAGATGTTATACAATTGATACAATCTGTAATTGATGCATTTAATCATGAAGCAATCAAAAAGAATATTAGTATGAAATTTGATTTTGATGTAAATCATGAAAATACTAAAACTTTTTATTTTAACACAGATGCAGATAAACTAAAGTTGATGTTATCAAATTTAGTTAGTAATGCAATAAAATTCAACAACGAAAATGGCGAAATATCTCTAAAAGTTAGTGTGAAAAAGAAAATTCTGTCTATATGTGTTATTGATAATGGAATAGGTATTTCTGAAAGTGATAAACTTATTATTTTTGATAGGTTTAAAAAAATTAACAATAATATTAACTCTATTAATCCTGGTCATGGATTAGGGTTGTCTATAGTTAAAGCTTTTTTAGAAATCCTTAATGGAAAAATAGATATAGTAAGTGATCTCAACAATGGTTCTAGTTTTTTCATATCTATTCCTGAAGCAGAAAAAGAAACAAGTATATACAATGACAATAATGAATTTGACGATTTTAAGTTTGGTGAAGATAATATTATATTATAAAAAAATGGTATGGAAAATTATGAAAAACATTACTTATATCCATCAAATTTATTTATGAGTAGAAAACCTCACATCGTAAGCACAATACTAGGTTCATGCGTGTCTGTCTGTTTATATGATCCAGTTTTGCAAGTAGGAGGAATTAATCACTATATGTTACCATTATGGAATGGGCAAGAGTTGGCTTCCCCAAAATATGGGAACATTGCTATAATAAAGCTTATTGAAAAAATGACATCTAATGGTAGCCAAATAAGCAATATTAAAGCTAAATTATTTGGAGGAGGAGAAATAATTGAAACAAAAGTAAATACATTTCAAATAGGCGAAAGAAATATTAGTGTAGCAAAAGAAATGCTTGAATCGGAAAAGATTCCAATTGTTAGTAGAAGCGTTGGAGGAAAATTAGGCAGGAAAATATTATATAACACTTTTACAGGTGAAGTTGGAATGCGATTTATAGAAAAATTTTAATGTATTGATTATTTATTTTATATTTAAAAATAATTAAAACTAAACAATTATGCAAACAGCAATTTTAAAAAATGTTCTTGAATACATAAACAAAAGTATTGAGAAGAATAACTTAACTCATCATTTTGAAACTTTAATTAATCACCTTAACGAGGTTATTAATAATGCTGATAATAGTGACTACATAGAGAAAATTGCTAATAAAAAGCAAGAAATTATTGAAATATTAAAAAACATAGAACCCAATGATTGGGGATATTCTAAGTTTAATGTATATAAGCTTATCGAAAAAAACAGTTTCTTCGGAATAATTGGAGCTGAAAAAATCAGCTATATTTTCGACAAATATCAAGCTAATCCTTTATTAATAAAAAACAATCTAGTTGAAATCCAAACGGGAATAATCAAATTCGAAGAACAAATTCCATATTTAATACAAATAATTTCACCTTTAATTGAAATTCAAACAGATGAAACAAACGAATGTAGAACTACATTATACTTATTTTTTGAAGATAAAACTCACATTAAATACATTACTGATGTCGAAAAATACACACGTATTTGGGATAACATATTAAAGTCTTTTTGCAGGCTTACTAAAAATGAAATACAAGATGCTATTGTTAGAAACATTGATAAAAACGCTATAGTTTTAAATATAAATGATGGTGATGAAATATTAAAAGCATTGTCAAAAGGAACTTCTAATATTGTTGAAATATACAAAAAAGTATTAAGAATTAGACAATTGCAATACGAAACTGTAAGCATGCAACTAAATCAAGAAATATCGGAGCTTTTTGAAGATGAAGTATCTATAACCATAAATCAAGCTACAGAAAACGTTGTGTCTGAACTTATGAATGATTATGGATGGACTAATGAAAATGACAAAGAAGAAGTATTTTTAATCGTTCAAAAATCATTAAAACAAATACTTAATTTCATAGAAAAAGGTGGCAAAATAGAATGTCAGTTGTCAAAGGATTCAGAAGATTTAAACGAAAAAAACAAAAAACTAATTCTTGCATTCGATAGTGTTAAAGATCTTCAAAAAGTTATTCAGAATATCAAAGAACAACAAAATTTAAGTTTGGAAAATGATAATATTAACGAAAATTTTAATTAATGAAAAAGAAAATTAAAGTATTAGTCGTTGATGACTCTGCAATGGTGCGACAAGCACTAACCCAAATTCTTAATTCTGATCCAAACATTGAGGTTATGGATACTGCGTCTGATCCGTATTTTGCCGCAAAGATTATCCAAAACGAAGTGCCTGATGTTATCACATTAGATGTAGAAATGCCTCGAATGGATGGATTGACCTTCTTAAAAAAAATCATGAGTCAACACCCAATTCCTGTAGTTATAATTTCAAGTTTAACAAATGAAGGAACAGAAACTGCAATTAAAGCATTGGAGTATGGAGCTATTGAAATAATAACAAAACCTCAGTTATATACAAAAGAGTTTTTTGAAGAATCTAAAATAAGACTCTGCGATGTTGTAAAAGCTGCATCAATGGCTCGTATAAAACATAAGCATTTTGTTACAAATGCTCCTGTTAGTGTTGCTCCTAAATACTCAGCTGATGTTGTTATTGCTGCTAGCACAAACAATAATAGCAGTATGTTAAAAACTACAGAATTGGTTGTCGCTGTTGGAGCTTCAACTGGAGGAACAGAAGCTTTAAAAGTATTCCTCGAAAACCTGCCTGGAGACTCGCCTGGAATAGTCATTGTTCAACACATGCCTGAAAATTTTACTCGTTCTTTTGCAAATAGACTAAACCAATTATGTAAAATTACCGTAAAAGAGGCTGAAGATAATGATACAATAATTAGAGGACGGGCGTTAATTGCGCCTGGGAATAAACATATGTTATTAAAAAGAAGTGGAGCTCGATATTATGTAGAAGTTAAAGATGGACCGCTTGTTAATAGACACCGTCCTTCTGTTGATGTATTATTTCGTTCAACTGCTAGATATGCAGGCAGAAATTCAATTGGTATAATAATGACTGGAATGGGCGACGATGGAGCTAAAGGATTATTAGAGATGAAACAATCTGGAGCGATGACTGTTGCTCAGGATGAGAAATCTTGTGTTGTTTATGGAATGCCAAAGGAAGCTGTAAAATTAAATGCTGCAGATAAAATATTGCCTTTAGAGCAATTAGCAGGCTTCGTTTTGAAAAATCAATATAATAATTTATAAATTATGAAAATATTAGAGGCTTCTATAAAGAATTATGTTTTTACACTCGTATTTACATTTATAGGTTTGTTAATTACTTATTTTTCTATATTATTGGCTCTTTTTACTAATAAGTTAGGATTTAGTGCTAATAATTTAATTTTATTAAATCAACAAAACCCATTTATAGCCTTTATATATATATTTCCTTTTATATTTATATTTTTTGGATTTGTATTAGATTACCATAGAAACAAACATATTGAATGCAAAAAGAAATTCATAAGAGAAGAAGATAAAATACTAAAATTCATTGACAAACTAAAAACAGGATACGTTAACAATGAATATCTCAAAATGGAACAAGACAATAAGCTTAATGACGCATTATTAAGTTTAAGGGATAATATTGCAAGAAATAAGGACGAAGAAGAAAAAAGACGCAAAGAGGATAATCAACGAAATTGGACTACGGAAGGATTAGCTAAATTTGGTGAAATTCTCAGACTTAATAATGACAACGTGGACTTGCTTTCTTATGACATCATTTATAACTTAGTAAAGTATATGAAAGCAAACCAAGGTGGATTTTTCATGATTAATGATGACCATACTGATGACAAATATATTGAACTAATTGCATGCTTTGCTTATGAAAAAAAGAAATATTTAACAAAAAGAATTGAATGGGGAGAAGGACTTGTTGGTGGTGCTATTTTTGAAATGGACACTATATACATGACTGAAGTTCCTCAAGATTATGTCAATATTACATCAGGGTTAGGAGAATCCAACCCTAGCTCTATATTAATTGTTCCTCTTAAAGTGAACAACATCGTATATGGTGCTATTGAAATTGCTTCCTTTAAAACTTATGAAACTTTCGAAATAGAATTAATCGAAAGATTAGCAGAAAGTATTGCAACAACTATTTCTAGTGTAAAAACTAATGTTCGAACTGCAAAACTTTTAATGGAGTCTCAAGATCAAGCTTTCAAAATGGCGCAACAAGAAGAAGAGATGCGTCAAAACATGGAAGAACTTCAAGCAATACAAGAAGAAGCTGAGAAACAAAGCAAACTTTTAGAAACATTCACTGACAGCGTTAATCAAACATTAATTAGAGCAGATTTTAATATAAATGGTGAATTTGTTTATGCAAACCGTAAATTTATCGAAAAGTTAGGATATTCTGAGGGAAATCAGCTTAATGGGAAAGGCCTATTTAACTTTATTGATGCTAAAGATAAGACTTTGTTTCTTAATGTTTGGGATGATTTAAAAAATGGAAAAGAAAATTTCGAGGGAGATATTAAACTTATTCGTAAAGATTCTAAAGATTTATGGACTAAAGCAAACATGACTTGCATTCTAGATAAGGATGGAAACGTAGAAAAAGTTTTGTTTCTCGGAATCGACACCACTGAGCAGAAAATAAAAGATTTGGATTTCCATAGCCAAATAAAAGCTTTAGAATCTTCGGCTATAAAATGCGAGTTTGACATTAATGGGAAATTGGAAAACTATAATGACATTTTCTTAAAAACTCTTAAATACGACCCTTCCGAATTGAGTTACAAAAGAATATTTAAGTTCATAGCTCCTGAAGAATTAACTACTTTTAACAAAGTTTGGGAAGATATTATTGTTGGTAGCAATTATAAAGGACAAATGAAATTTCTAACAAGCAATGATAAAGAGGTATGGTTACACTCAACAATTGTCCCTATTAAAGATATATACGGTGAGATATCCAAAATATTCTTAATTGCAAATGATGTTACAGAGCAAAAACTACTTGAAATTGAATCTCTCAAGCAAAATGAAGAACTTAAGATTAGAGATGAAAAACTAAAACAATCCCAAGTAGAACTAGCTAGAAAATTACAAGAAACAAAAGAAGAAATGCTGTTGCAATTTAAGGAAATTGAGAACATTAAGATTAAAAATGAAAGAATACTTGAAGGATTTCTTGATGCTATAGTTTCTTTTAATTCAAAAGGAATTATTGAGTTTTTCAATAAAGCTGCTGAAGATATTTGGGAAACAAAAAAAGAAGAAGTCATTGGAGAAAGCATGAGGATGCTTTTTCCAAGTGATGTGTATGATGATGATAAGGACATTATCAATGACTATCTTCGAAGCTTTATTGGAACTCGCACAGAAGTTAACATTAAAACTAAATCTGGCGAATTAATATCAGTTTTAATAACAATTGCTGAAGCTCAATTAAATAAGCAATCGACATACTCTATGTTCGTTCAAAACATTTCCGTAGAGTTATTCTAAAAACGATTACTTTTTGTTAATACTAGCCCCTCTCTATTCGTGTAACGTTTAATACTCCATGCACTTTCTTTAGCTTTAATATTAAGTCATTTAAGTGCTTTGTATCATGCACATATAAAGTCACCGTTCCTTGATAAACTCCATCACTTGATTCAAATGATATTGAACGCATATTTATGTTTAATTCATTCGAGATTATCTTTGTAATATTGCTAATAATACCCATATCATCAATTCCATTTATATGAATACCAGTAAGCATTGCTACAGCAGCATTTTTTGTCCACTTTGTTTTAATGATCCGTTTTCCATACTTTGAAAGAAGCTGAATTCCTTCTGGGCAATTGATTCTGTGTATTTTTATGCCTTCATCCAAATCAATAAATCCAAATATGTCATCTCCTGGAATAGGATTACAGCATGTAGCTATAGAATATTTTATTGCATCTTTTTCTCCAATAACGAGGGATTCGTGATTGCTTTTAATCTTATCAAGAAGTTTACTTGAGAATTTCAATGCTTCATCATCGCTTTTCACTTCGAACTTATCTTTCTTGTCTCTAACAAATGCTTTAGTTAGATAATTTAACCATTTATTTTTTTCTTTCGACTTGAGGTATGTTTTTATATGGTTATCGGTAATTGTTCCGTTGCCTATTCTGTAAAATAATTCATTGTTATTCGGTATGTTATAGAAGTTTTGCAGTCTGTTTATGCTTTCACTATTCATCTCTATCTTCAATGCTCCAAACTTTGCAGTAAGTAGTTCTTTACCTTTCTCTGTTATTATTTTTTTCTCTTCTTTCAAAGCGTCTTTTATTTTCGACTTTGCTCTTGCCGTAAGGGCAAAGTCCAGCCATTCTTCCTTTGGTCTTTGCTTTGTGGAAGTCAATACTTCCACCTGGTCTCCACTCTTTAATTTATAATTAAATGGCACGGTTTTATGGTTAACTTTTCCTCCAATACATGTATCACCTAATTTTGTGTGTATTGCATAAGCAAAATCTATAATTGAAGAATGTATAGGCAAAGTTTTTATTTCTCCCGATGGAGTAAATACAAATATTTCTTCTGAGAATAAGTTTAATTTAATATCATCAAGAAAGTCCAAAGCATCGCATTCAGGATTTTGGAGCATTTCACGTATTTTAGTAAGCCATGAATCGACTCCAAGATCGGTAGGATAAGTTTCTTTATATTTCCAATGAGCAGCATAACCTTTCTCTGCAATTTCGTTCATGCGTGTTGAACGAATTTGTACCTCAACCCATTTGCCTTGATTGCTCATTACTGTTGTATGCAATGACTCATAACCATTTGCTTTCGGGTTAGAAATCCAATCTCTCAACCTGTCAGGGTTTGATTTATAAATATCAGTTGTCAAGGAATAAACCTTCCAGCAATCAGACTTTTCATTTTCATAAGGGGAATCCACAATTATTCTAATTGCAAATAAGTCATATACTTCTTCGAATGGAATATCTTTCTTCTTCATCTTGTTCCATATGGAATTAATCGACTTAATTCTGCTCATTATTTGATAAGAGAAGCCTTTTTTGTCCAAGCCAAACTTCAAAGGTTCCATGAATTTTTCTATAAAGATTGCTCTTTCCTCTTCCGAATCTGCAATTTTTTCTGTTATTTGCCTATACACATCAGGCTCCGTGTATTTCAAGACTAAATCCTCTAGCTCGCTCTTTATTGAGAACAAACCAAGCCTATGCGCCAAAGGAGCATAAAAATACTTTGTTTCAGAGGCAATCCTCATTTGCTTTTCCAAGGGCAATGAATCCAGAGTTCGCATGTTATGCAATCTATCCGCAAGCTTTATAAGAATAACTCTTACGTCATCGGATAAAGTAAACAACATTTTCTTAAAATTCTCAGCCTGCAAAGAAGTAGCTTGAATATCCGAAATCTTAGTCAAACCATCTATAATCTTCGATATTTTCGGTCCAAACATATTTTCTATGTCTAGCAATGTGTAATCTGTATCTTCAACGACGTCGTGCAACAAGCTACATACAATAGATGTTGTTCCCAATCCGATTTCAGTTGTTACAATCATAGCTACAGCAATTGGATGATAAATGTATGGTTCACCAGATTGTCTGCGCATATCACGATGAGCTTCTAATGCAACATTAAAAGCTTTTCTTATCAATTGTTTCTGTTCCTGATTGGTGTTTGGTCGGCATGTCCTTAATAAAACTCCATATTTCCTTAATATTTCCTTTTTCTCCGAACTTACATTAAATTTTCTCATTTGCTCATTTTACATTTAAAGTTCAAAGGTACGAAAAAAACAAATGTAGTCTAATTTTCAGTTTTTTTTTAATCATTTTATGGAATTGAAGATAGATATAAGCTTTGTATTTGGAAAAAACTTACCAAAATAAATACCTCTAGTATTAAAATTATTAACTTTGCTTTTTATACATAGAATTTAAAAAACATGAAATCTCTTTATGCTATTATAATATTTGCTTTGTTCTTTTTGTTTTCAACACAGCAAACTACGGCACAATCAAAGAAAGTCGAGGAACAAAAAAAAGAAATAGAAAAGAAAAAAAAAGCCAGAGATAAAGAAGCTCAAAAACAAATAAACGCGGCTCTCAAACAACATAAAAAAAATCAAACGAAAGCAACACGAAAAGCCATGAAACGTAATAAGCGAAAAGCAGGACGTGTTAATGATAATAAGGGTGAGTTTTTCATTTCAAGATGGTATAAAAACTTAATATATCCAAATAGAAGATAATAACTTTAATATAAATAACTATGAGTAAAATAGCATTAATTACTGGGGCAACAGCTGGTATTGGGAAATTTACAGCAATCAAATTTGCTCAAAATGGATACAAATTAATAATAACAGGAAGGCGTCAAGAACTACTTTCAGAGTTAGCGAACTTTCTCAAGCAAGAATTCAAAACTGAAGTACTTACCCTTTGCTTCGACGTACGCGATAATGAGCAGGTAACGAAAGCAATTAACAATATTGATGCTGAATGGAAAAAAATAGATGTTCTTGTTAATAATGCAGGATTAGCTTTAGGATTAGGGGAAATTCATGAAGGAAATATAGATGACTGGGACACTATGATTGATACAAATGTGAAAGGTGTATTGTACACAACTCGTGCGGTTGCTCCGTTACTTATCAAGCAAGCAAAAGGACATATAATCAATATTAGCTCTATTGCTGCAAAAGGAGTATATAAAAACGGAAATGTTTATTGTGCAACAAAGCACGCACTTGATGCTCTAACAGCCGCAATGCGTATTGACATGCTTGAACACGGAATTAAAGTTACATCTATAAATCCAGGTCCTGCGGAAACGGAATTTTCAATCGTACGTTTTAAAGGTGATAAAGAAAAAGCTAAAGACGTTTATAATGGGTACAAACCTCTATCAGGCGAAGACGTTGCTGAATGTATATTCTTTGCTGCGTCTCAACCTGAACACGTTAACATAAATGAAATAATAGTAATGCCAAAAGCAATGGCAAACATGGTGTATTCTCATAAGGTTTAAAACTATTAGGAATAAAGCTTTGAATATAAAGATATCCAACTTTTGTACAATCAAACGTAATGTAATTTTTTTCATTGCTTTATTTTTATTATCCCTACCCTATCTCAACAGCAAAGCGGGAAATTACGAAAATGACTCCCTAAAATGCAGAAAGAACATTTTAATATACCCTTCAATTGCTGCATATTCAATAACAATGTATGGACTATATGATCTTTGGTATAAAGATTATCCAAAGGCAAGTTTTCATTTCTTCAATGATAATGCGGGATGGCATCACATTGACAAAATAGGGCATGCAACAACTGCGTTCCACGTAGGATATACAGGGATTAATGCTTGCAGATGGGCTGGGTACAGCGAGAAAAAATCAATATGGGTTGGCGGACTTTCTGGGTTATTCTTTCTTACATCAATAGAGATATTTGATGGATTCTCTAAAGAATGGGGATTTTCAAATGGAGATATTCTCGCAAATACAATAGGAGCTTCATTATTAATTTCACAAGGAATAGCTTTTAGAAACATTTTCATAACGCCTAAGATATCATACCACAATACAAAATACGCTCAATATGCTCCAGATAAGCTCGGAAAAAACGGACTAGAAAGAATGATAAAGGACTATAACGGTCAAACATACTGGCTTTCGGTAAACATCAAGCAAATAGCCTTTCAACACACAAAATTTCCAGAATGGTTATGCATTAGCTTCGGATACGGAGCTGATGGGATGATTACAGGATATGGAAACCCAGATACATACAACGGAAAAGCACTACCCCACTTCGATGAATACACACAGTTTTACATATCAACCGACATTGACCTCCGCAAAATAAAAACAAGAAACAAAATTGTAAATACCATAAAAAATGCCATAGGATTCATAAAAATACCTTTACCAACAGTAGAATTCAATTCAAACAGTAAAACTAAATATTATCTTTTTTTCAATTAATAATTGCAGTGCTATGCGCGTTCCTAAGAGCTTAAAAGTGCTTTTCGGGTGTTTTTTAGATGGTCGAAAATCCCCCCGTCGGACGAAAAGTGACGACGTCCAGAGAGACTTTGAACTCGACCGTAAAGATCAAAACCGTTACAAGGCAAAATTTTAAAAATAATTACTTAAATTATTAATCAATAGTTATTTAAAACTAAGGAATCACATTATATTAAAAGCTTCAAAGAACAAAACATTAACAGAAATTGAGAGTTAAAGTTTAACAAACTCATTATTAAAACAAGATACATTGTAAAACGAACTTTTGGTTCAATAAGAAAAAGGTTTAATTGAGGAACAGCTAAATAGCGCGGGTGCCATCTCTCAGATATTCATCAATAAATTTACTAAATTTTGATGATTCAATAGCAAAATCTAAAAAATTATTGAGATTTAATAACGAAAAAATTAAGAAATAAATTTTCAGTTTACACACTTTATTGGATAGTGTTAATTAAGATTTTTGTTTAGGTCTTATTTATAGGTGTTAGTGTTTTTTTGAGTGGAGTGTGGATTTTTGTGTTTAATAATAATATTGTTTAGGATTTGTTTTTTGCATTGGGATTTGGTAGTCAAATATTTATTGCATATCTTCGGGGTCTTTTTTAATTAAATTTTGTTTAAGTTATGAAGAAATTATACATAATGTTTATTTCCTTGATTGCTATTTTTAATAGTTATGGACAAAATACAAATATAGTTGGGGTTGCAGAAAAGTATTTGATGCATGATAAGGATTTGTTGTTGTCGAAGTATAAGTCAATTGAAAGACCTTTTGAAGCTAATTCGTATAGGCCGGTTTTTGATGAAGAGAGGCTTTTTACGTCGAAGTATTTTGTGTTTCATTATACGACGAAGTATGGATTAGATTCTGTTTCGAATGTTGATGCAGATTTTAATGGTTTGCCTGATTATGTAGAGGATATGGCAATGATTTTTGATAGTATTTATAATACTTTTGTTAGAAATAAGTTTACTTTACCGCCTTCTGATGGAGTTATTGGAGGGGATAGTTTGTATGATGTTTATATTGGGAATTTGGATGCAATAGGTACTACAGTTTGTGGTTTTGTGTTGCCAGAGGATAATATTGGTGATAATAATATGAGTAAAGAGATAGAGACTGATGCCTGGACTAGCTTTATGTGTATGCGTAATGATTATTCGAAGTTTGCTGGGGATAAAGATATTGTTATGAAGGTTACGTCTGCGCACGAGTTTATGCATGCTATTCAGTTGGGTTATGCTAAAACGAATATGAGTTTGTGGTTTAAGGAGATGACGGCAGTATGGGCAGAGGATTTGGTTTTTCCGGGTCTTGATGATAATTTGTATTATTTAAAGGATTTGTTTTTTAATTTTGACATAGCGTTGAATTTGTCAGTTTTGCAGGATGCTAATGGTAAGTATTATGAGCATTGGTATGGGACGTGGCTTTTTGCGAAATATATTACGGAGCATACGTCGGATACTATTATTAATAATATTTATAAACGGACGATTACTTATACTGAAATTAAGGGTATTGATGATGCTTTGGCTTTGTATGGGAGTAGTTTTAAAGAGATGCAAAATAATTTTTATATTGCGAATGTTTTGTTGACGAATTCAGCACAAGCAGAGCCTTATACTTATGAAAGGGGTAAGGTGTATTATAATTATTTGAAAGCGAATCAAGGAGGGTTGGGTTTGGATGGAGTGATTAATTTTAAGGGTATTGATTTAAGTTATTATAGCAATGTGGATGGTAATGGGAGATTGATGCGTATGGGTGCGGATTATATAAGTTTTAAGGCGAGCAAGTCAGTGCATATAGTTTTAAAGCCAGAAACAAAGAATACGGATATGGAATTGGTTTTATTGAAAATAAATTTTTCGTCAGGGGAGTTTGCATTACAAGAAATTGAGAAGAATACGGATGGTTATTATTCTACGTTTTTGGATAGTGTTAGTAATTATTCGTCTTATATTATTATTGTTAAAAGGTTTGATAAGAATTATTATTCTACGGCTTCTTTGCAATATGAAATTTACAGTTCGGAATATCCATTGTCAATTAGTGAGAATGTTTTGGATAATAATTGTAATGTGGAGATTAATTGTTATGATAATTGCATCAATATGGTTAATAAATCAGAAGATAAAGGTAGTTTTATTATAAGTAATTTGCAGGGTAGTGTTGTTATAAGGGCGGATTTGAAAGGTATGGATAATAAGAGTTATAATTTGCCGAGAGGGATGTATATTATTAATGTTTTTAATGTTAATAATGAATGTGTAAAGAGGAAGAAAGCGTTGTTGTTGGAATGATTGGATTTCTTAACAAAAAGTAGCGAGGACGGGAGTTGAACCCGTGACCTCAGGGTTATGAATCCTGCGCTCTAACCATCTGAGCTACCTCGCCATTTTGAGAGTGCAAAAATAGTAAAAAAATTGGAAAACAATTATTTTTTATAAAATTTTGTATAAATATCTATAATAAATTACTTTTGCTTTTATTATGGAAGTTATTACAATATTTATTATAGCGATAGGGCTTTGTTTTGATTCATTTGCTGTGTCAGTGTCGTCAGGGTTGGCAATGCGAGATATTACTTTTTTAAAAGCATTACGTATTGCTTTCTTTTTAGCATTATTTCAGGGAGGTATGCCAGTTTTGGGTTGGATTTTAGGGTATGAGGTTAAGGATTATATTTCAGATTATGACCATTGGATTGCATTTACGTTATTATCAATAGTTGGAGTTAAGATGATAATTGAAAGTTTTAAGAAAGATGAATCATGCCGAATAAATCCTTTGAATATTTATTTTTTATTGACAATTTCAGTTGCAACGAGTATAGATGCTTTGGTTGTTGGTGTTAGTTTTGCGTTAATATCAATTAATACACCTATATTATTAATAGGGTTTATAATAGGTAGTGTGACTTTTATTGTTGCAATGCTTGGCATTTTGTTTGGGAAAAAAACGGGAGCGAAGTATGGCAAAAGAATGGAAATATTGGGAGGCGTAATATTAATAGGAATTGGATTGAAAATATTATTAGAGCATTTAAATCAAGTTTAATTGGTTAAATAAATAGAAATTTATGAACACAACACGAATAGAAAAATTAGCAAGAAGTATAAATGAGGATTATCATAATGTTTACAATACAGTAAAATTGTTGGAGGATGATTGTTCGATTCCTTTTATAGCTCGTTATAGGAAAGAAAAGACAGGAAACCTTGATGAGGTGAAAATTGAAACAATAAAAAAAGAATATCAAAAAATAATAGAGCTAGAGCTAAGGAAGACTTCTATATTGAAAAGTTTGCAAGAACAAGAAAAATTAACTGATGATCTTCAAAGAAAGATAGATAATGCGGATAATATAATTACGCTTGAAGATATATATCTGCCTTTTAAAACAAAAAGAAAGACAAAAGCAGTAATTGCAAGAGAAAAAGGTTTGGAACCTTTGGCTTTATTCTTATTGAAACAAACAAAAGATGCTCCAAATATTGAAGCAAAAAAATATATAACAAAAGATGTAGTAAATATAGAAGATGCTTTGCAAGGAGCTGAGGATATTATTGCAGAAATAGTGAATGAGGAAATAGAAGTGCGTAATTCTATAAGACTTTTATATGAGAGGGAATCACGTTTAGTATCTAAAGTTGCGAAAGGTAAGGACGAAGAAGGAATTAAGTATAAAGATTTTTTTGATTATAGTGAATTGTTACATAGGTGTCCTTCGCATCGTTATCTAGCAGTAATTAGAGGAGAAACAGAAGGATTTCTAAAAGTTTCCTTGGATATAGATACAGATAAGGCAATAAATATAGTTGAAAGCTATTTTGTGGAAAATCATTCAATATCAGCACAGCATGTTAAAACTGCAATTAAGGATAGTTTTAAAAGATTAATAAAACCTTCTATAGAGAATGAGGCTTATAGTATTTTTAAGGATAAGGCAGATGAAGAGGCAATAAGAATATTTGTGGAGAATTTGCGACAATTATTGCTGTCACCACCATTAGGTAAGAAGCGAGTTTTGGCAATAGATCCGGGATTTAGGACAGGTTGTAAAATTGTTTGTCTTGATGAAAATGGGAAATTAATAGTAAATGATACGATATACCCTAATGCTCCGAAAAACGATTATATGAGTGCAGGCAAAAAGATTTTAAGCTTGGTTAATAGTTGTAAGATTGATGCAATTGCAATTGGTAATGGTACTGCAAGTAGAGAAACCGAATCTTTTATAAAGAAAGTTCGTTTTGATAAAGATATAAAAGTGTTTGTTGTTAGCGAAGCAGGGGCTTCAATTTATTCAGCGTCAAAAATAGCGAGGGAAGAATTTCCAGAATATGATGTTACAGTAAGAGGAGCTATTTCTATTGGGCGCAGATTGATAGACCCATTGTCAGAATTAGTAAAAATAGATCCCTCTTCAATAGGAGTTGGGCAATATCAACATGATGTTAACCAATCAAAATTAAAAGATTCGTTAGACAATGTTGTTATTAGCTGTGTAAATAGTGTTGGAGTAAATCTAAACAATGCAAGTAAGAGTTTGTTGCAATATGTTTCAGGGTTGAATAATCAAACAGCGGAGAATATTGTAAAATATATAGAAGAGAAAGGTCCTATAACAAAAAGATCTGATTTGTTAAAGGTTCCACGTTTAGGGAATAAAGCTTTTGAACAATGCGTTGCTTTTATAAGAATTCCCGAAAGTAATAATCCATTAGATAATAGTGCAGTGCATCCCGAAAGTTATCATATAGTGTCAAAAATAGCAACCGATTTAAATATTCAAATATCAAATCTCATAGGTAATAAGGATGTCTTATCAAAAATAGACGTTAATAAATATATAGATTCATCAATAGGACTTTATACTTTAACGGATATTTTAAAGGAATTAGAAAAACCAAATAGAGATATCCGAAAAGAAGCAAAAGTACTAGAGTTTGACAAAAAAATAAAAACAATAGAAGATTTACATGAAGGTATGATATTGCCAGGAGTTGTAACTAATCTTACTGCTTTTGGTGCTTTCGTTGATATTGGGATTAAAGAAAATGGCTTAATCCATATATCCCAAATGTCAGACGTATTTATTTCCAATCCGGCAGAAGTTGTAAAACTGCATCAACATCTAAAAGTTAAAATTATAGAAATAGATATATCCCGAAAAAGAATACAGTTAACATTAAAGGATGTTGCAGAGAAAGATTGATATTTTTAAAATTATTGATTTGAAAAAATAAAAGCAATTATAAACAATACTTTTGCTATTTTTGCATTAAACAATAAAAGGAGATGCTTCAATAGTATTGAAAAAAATCAATTACATATTATTTCTATTACTAATTTGCAATATAGCATATTGTCAAAAGCCTAAATTAGAAAACCTACCAAAGTATGATATACAAAAATTGCACTTTGGCTTTACTATAGGGTTTAACAATATGGATTTTGTTGTAAAACCAATAAAAGATATGAAAACGCTAGATTCGGTTTATATAGTTGAAGCTATTCCAGTAAAGGGTTTCGATCTTGGTATTATAGCTAATCTAAGACTTCGTGAGCATTGGGATTTGAGATTTGTTCCTAATTTGGCTTTTGGTCAAAGAAATATGGAATATTCAATAAAAGAACAGGATACAGTGTTGTCAAAGTATGTAAAATCTATTGAGTCAACTTATATAAATTTCCCAATTACATTTAAATATAAATCAGCAAGAGTAAATAATTTTAGAGCCTATTTGTTAGCAGGAGGCCGTTTTAGCATAGACTTAATGTCGCAAGCAGATAAAAAAGATCAGGAAGAAGAATTTGTTAAAATAAAAAAGCAAAACGTTGCGCTGGATGCGGGAGTTGGTTTTGATTTTTATTTATACTATTTTAAATTTTCGATAGAATTGAAAATGTCTTATGGCTTAAATGACATGTTAAAAAGAGATAACACCATATTTACACAATCTGTTGATAAACTTTCTTCGAAAATATTTTACTTATCATTCAATTTTGAATAAATGATTAAAGAACTACAAGTCGCATTACAAATAGAAGACCCATTAAATGAGGATTCTCTAAAACAATATGCTGCAAAAGCATTAAAAATAGATGTATCTAAAATAGATAATGCTAAAATAATAAAAAAATCAGTTGATGCACGTCAAAAAATACCAAAAGTAAATTTGACTATATTGATTTATGATAACTCGGAAAAAATAGAAGAAAGAAAGAGTTTGAAATTTGAAGACGTTTCTGATTCTAAACCCATTCATATTATTGGAGCAGGACCTGCAGGGCTATTTGCAGCGATACGTTTGATAGAAAAAGGATTGAAGCCTATTATTTTTGAAAGAGGCAAGGATGTTAGTAATAGAAAAATAGATATTGCAAATATTTACAAAAATAAAGAAGTTGATCCTGAATCTAATTATTGTTTTGGAGAAGGTGGAGCAGGCGCATTTTCTGATGGCAAGCTTTATACTCGTTCGAATAAAAGAGGTGATATTAACTATATTTTAAGTAACTTAGTTGATAATGGTGCAGATGAGAATATATTATATGAATCTCATGCTCACATAGGTTCTGATAAATTACCAACAATAATAAAATCAATAAGAGAGAAAATTATTGAAGCAGGAGGAGAAATTCATTTTGAGTCAAAATTGGATGATTTATTTATTGAAGCAGAGAGAATAATAGCAATTAGTATAAATAAAACCAGAATACCCATAGATAAACTCATCCTTGCAACAGGTCATTCGGCAAATGATGTGTATTATTTATTAGAAAAACATAAAATACAATTTGAAGCAAAACCTTTAGCAATCGGAGTAAGAGTTGAACATTTACAGGAATATATAAATGATGTAAGGTATCATGGTAATTATAATCCACAATATTTAGAACCAGCAACATATTCTTTGGTTGAGCAAGTTGACAATAGAGCTGTTTTTTCTTTTTGTATGTGTCCAGGAGGTAGTATAATTCCTTCTTTAACAGAAACTGATCAATTAGTTGTAAATGGCATGTCTAATTCTAAAAGAAATGGGGAATACGCTAATTCAGGAATAGTTGTTTCGGTTAATTTGGATGATATTCAAAGCTATATAGAGAAATATGGACAAATGGGCATGCTTCTTTTTAGAGATAAAATAGAACAAACTTTTAGAGAACATGCAAATAATAATCTAATTGCTCCTGCTCAAAATATAAAGGATTTTGTTTATAAGAAAAAAAGTACAAAATTATATGACAATTCATATATACCAGGAGTAATATCTTTAGATTTTAATGAATTATTGCCAGAGTTTATTACTAATGCATTAAGAGAGGGTTTAAAGTTATTTAATGCAAAGTTTAATGGCTTTATTGAAGAGGGAATAATAATTGGAGCAGAAACACGCACTTCCTCTCCTATAAGGATAAATAGAGATAATGACACATTTCAGCATGTGCAAATAAATAACTTATATCCATGTGGAGAAGGAGCAGGCTATGCAGGCGGAATAACTTCTAGTGCAATAGATGGTGTTAACTGTGCAAATAAAATTAGTCTAAAAGAAACTATAAGTTAATTATTAATAGTCTTTATCTTCACCACACATTTGTTTGTACATATCATTAGCTTCAATGATATTGTATTTTAGAGCATTTTTAAGGTCTTCGCATGCATCTTCTTTTTTGCTAATAAATGCACGGCATACCCCCCTTTGATAATAGGCGTATCCATATTCAGGGTCTATTTTAATAGCTTTAGTAAACTCAGAAACAGCTTCAGCCAAGTTGCCTAATTCAAATAATGTTTCTCCTTTTAGACAAAAAGCTTCTTTGTTTTTACTATTATACTCTATTGCTCTTGCACAATAGTCGAAAGTTTCGTTAAACATGTTCATTCTAAAATAGTTTAACGCAATATTATAAAAAGCATTGTCATCTTTTTGGTCAAATCTGAGTACGTTTGTATAGTCTATTATAGATTCTTTATGGTTTCTAATAGTCATGTTTATTTCACCTCTTCTTGTATGTGCAGCAGGATTTTCGTAGTTTAGTTCTATAGATTTATTTATACTAACAAGAGCTTTTTCCCACTCACGTTGTTGCATTAAAGCAATAGCTTTAAGATAATAATCATAAAAGTTAAGTTTCATTTCTTTATCATTGTCAAAGCTAAAAGGATTTTTTAGAGAATTATCTAATTCCTTTATACGGTTGATGTCTACTCCAAAATTAATATTATCTTCATTATCCTTGTTTAAAAGATTATTTATAACAATAGCAATAACCTTCCCATCTTCGTTAAAAACAGGAACTCCTGTGTTTATTTTTTCTTTGTTTGTAGATATTTGAATTGCATTGCCATACTTTATAAAATATTTGACACTTTTTATTGCTCCTGTTATATTTTTAACTTTTATATTTTCAGTAATATCAATAATACTAACATTTTCGCCCTCTTTTGGTTTTTTATATTCAGGAATTAAATAATCTAATTTTTCGTTTTTATTGTTGATTGAGAATTTAACAAGACCAGTTTCTTCATCATATCCTGTAATTTGTTTTACTTTATATTTTTTTGAGTTGATTGTTTGTATTTCTACTTTTATTGCATTTCCAAAAATATTTATGTCTGATATAGCTGTTCCTATTGAATCAATAAAAAATCCAGTTCCTTGATTAATAATGCTGTCATTTAAGTTGTATACAATAACATGGAAAATTGCTTTAGAATTATTTTTAACATCTTGAGCAAAGGAATTTATGATTGTAAAAACAATAATAAACGATATAAAAAATATTTTTCTTTTCATGATTTTTATTTTTTAACAAATTTAAATAAAAAATTAATAGTTTAGCTATTTATTAACACCAATAGCTTGATTAATAATTACAAAATATTCATCACGGTTTAATTCTAAATTATTAAGAATTAAAAGACGATTAATTACCCCACTAACAAATACATTCAAATTAGAGCCTGCACAATAAAGATTTACGTTTTGTACCATAGTTCCAACCTCAAGAGATGTGTATAAAGTTTTTTGGTCGTTACTATTAACAAACATTCCTGTCATCTTTTTTGTATTAGAAATATAAATTAAGTTAATGGGACTTTCTTTTATTTGAACTTGGTTTGAGATATACTCTCTTATATCATTATTTGTAACAAGAACAATGCAATGTTTCTGTGGAATATAAATATAACAACCTTTAGGTGTGGCTACATATATGTCAATATTATTAAATTGAAAAGACGAATAAGAGGTGTTATTCCCAATAGAGTTTATTCCATTTGCAGCCCATAAAATATCTGAAAGAACTTCTGTTGATATGTTTTCATTAGATATAGACTTTGCTTGATTAACATTGTTTAGTGCATTATATAATGTTATTTTATTATTGAATGCTTTTTTTAAAAATATAGTATCATTATTGCTTGCAAACATAACATTATAAATAATTACAGTAAATAATAGTAAAACTATTTTTTTCATGTTAATATTCTTTTAATTTAATTAAAATGCATTATTTTAAGGTTAAATCACTAGATTCATTTCCTATAGTTAATTTCGCTTCATTATCACACCCACTACCATAATCAATTTTCCTATTTTCTTTTGCATATACCTTTGCGTCAATATTTCCTTTACTAATCCAATTACAATTATGTTGAAAACTTAAAGGAATTGTAATTGTAAATTCATAATCTTCTTTATTTGCAGATATTCCTTTTCCACTTCCTGTTATGGAAAATAAATCATCATTTAAGTTAGGCCATTGTGTTTCCATGCCTTCATTCCATTCGCGAGTAAAATTCGCACTAAAAAAAGATTCTCCTTTATTGCCTTCAATATGACCATCTTGAACTTTGATTAAATAAACAATTTGTGAATAATTATTATCTAGTTCTATTCCTTTTTGTGCTTCAATTGTAAATTTACCATCAATTTTTGTATCGCTTATGTAATAATTAATAAAAGAAACTTTGACAAAAGTATTTTCTTTATACAAAGGTCCAGAAAATTGAACTATAATCTTTCCCCTTCTAGTACGTGAATCTTTCCCTAAGCAATTATTGCCTCCAAAATCAAGTGTTATAATTTTGGGGAAAGAATTAAATTCACTCATAGACAAACTAATACAACCATATCTGAAAACATTATCTATTGAGTTTGCATAAACAATAGAACTGTCTTTTAATATAAGGTCCAATTGGTTAAATACATCAGTATATGCCGTAACAGCCCATACTAGGTCTTCTGCAGTTTTTGTATCAGTGTCTTTTTTTAAATCTTTTTTACAAGAATTTAAAATGAAAGCTAATAAAAATAACACTACATAAGACGAAAAGTTAAATACTTTGGCTTTTTTCATTATAAATTTATTTTCAATAATATTGATAATAAAACTATTTTTTATATTTTGAAATTTTAAAAATAATTTCATTAAAATAAAATTAAGAGCGTCCAAAATTAGTAATTTTATTATATAATGAAAATGAATAATTAAAATTATTTTTTTCATCTCTTGAAAAAAAAGATTCACAAACTAATTTCCACTTAGAATAATCTATTAAAGGAAAGTATGTGTCTCCCTCAAAATTATTTTCTATTTTAGTTATATACAATTTGTCAGCTAAGTCAATCGCTGATTTGTAAATTTCCCCTCCACCAATAATAAATAATTCATTTTCATTATTTTTATTTGCAAATTTAATTGCTTTATTTATATTATCAAAAACAACAATATTATCATCTCTTTCATAATCATTATTAGTTAAAGAATGGGATAATATAATATTAGTCCTATTTGGAAGAGCTTTCCCTATTGATTCAAATGTTTTTCTCCCCATTATTATGTGATGATTAGTTGTTAGATTTTTAAAATGCTTTAAGTCTGCAGGCATATTACATAATAATTGGTTTTTATAACCAATTACGTTGTCTATACCCATTGCAACAATAATGGAAATTTGCATCTACATTAAAAAATTATTAGGTAAAAAAATAAACAATTATACAGCAATGTCTGCTTTGATATGAGGGTGTGGGTCATAATTTAATATTTTTAAATCTTCATATTTAAAATTATCTATATTTTGTATCTCTGGATTTATTCTAATAATTGGCAAGTTTCGTGGTTCCCTTGATAACTGGAGCTTTGCTTGCTCAATATGATTCAAATATAAATGAGCATCTCCTAACGTATGAATAAATTCTCCTGGTTTCAGATTCGTTACTTGTGCTATAAGTAGCGTTAGTAAAGAATAGGATGCTATATTAAATGGAACTCCTAAAAAAATATCAGCACTCCTTTGATATAGTTGACAAGACAATTTCCCATTGGAAACATAAAATTGAAAAAGAATATGACATGGTGGTAATGCCATTTCTTCTATTTGTGGAACATTCCATGCACTTAAAATAATCCTTCTTGAATCAGGATTTTCCTTTATTGTTTGAATAACATTTGATAATTGGTCAATTGTTTTATTATTAGCAGTATTCCATGCTCTCCATTGCTTACCATATATAGGACCTAATTCTCCTTTTTCATCAGCCCACTCATCCCAAATAGTTACTCCATTTTCATTAAGATATTTTACGTTAGTATCACCTTTTATAAACCATAGTAATTCATGAAAAATAGATTTTGTATGTAGCTTTTTTGTTGTAAGTAATGGAAATCCTTCTCCTAAATCAAATCGCATTTGGTAACCAAAAACACTAATTGTTCCTACTCCTGTTCTATCTTTTTTCTCTATTCCATTAGCAATAACATGTTCTAGTAACGTTAAATATTGTTTCATAATTTATTCATTATTATCTTTTCTAATTTTTATTTCATCTCTTATTTTTGACGCTTTTTCGTAATCCTCTTGTTCAATAGATTCTTCTAACAATGCATTTAATTCTTCTAAACTATAAGCACTATAACGATTGGATGTCTTTAAAATAGGAATTTCTCTTTCTTCTTTAGTAACATTTTCATTATCTTCTGTTTCTTCTTCATTTAACTCTTCTTTTGTTAGCCCTATTGTATTTAATATATGTTCGTAAGTGTATATAGGACAACCTACTCTAATTGCAATAGATACAGCATCTGACGTTCTTGAGTCTATTTCTGTAATATTTGCATTCTGCTCTAATATTAATTTAGAATAAAAAACCCCCTCGTACACTTTGTATATAATAACTTCGTTGAGCGCTATTTCAAAAGAATCTATTAATGTTTTAAAAAGATCATGCGTTAAAGGCCTTTGTGGTCGCATCTTTTCCAATTCTATTGCTATAGCTTGGGCTTCACTATTACCTATTATAATAGGAAGACGTCTATTCCCATTTTCTTCAACTAAAATCATTGCAAAAGAGCTATGTAAGTACTGACTTTGACCTATTCCTAAAACTTCAAGTTTCACTTTTTCCATCATTTCATTATTTATGATTTTCTTCACAAATATACATTTATTTTTTAAATTAAAAACAGATGCTTAAAAAATGCTTAAAATATAGACATTCGTATTTGTGAATTTGTATTTTATAAATTTACTTTTCCTATGTTTCTTTGTTAAAAAAAGTTTAATGTTTATTGTTTTATGTAAGATTATGTAATTGTCTTATTGTTATTAAAATACATAATATTATTTCACTCTTACACTGCACTTATTTACCCATTAAGTTGCGTTAATCTATTCCTTTAGCAAAATGCCAATAATTAATATTATATATATGCATGTGAAATACAACCTAACTTGCGATATAGAGCACATATAAAGCACATATACAGTACATATAAAGCACATATACAGCACATTAGACTCCGTTTAACCTCAGTATTACTACCCGTCAAACCATTATATGCATTGATTATCAATTTTTTAACCTGCAGTTTTATGTCTTAAAAATATTTGAGAGTGTTTAATAAAGTATGCTGAAGGTGCTCATAAAATTGTGTCGAAATTTTTTTTCAAGTAGTTGTCGTTTATTTTCTAATATTTTATTTCCCAATTTTGACATCTTGTAAAGATAAATAAAAATATTTTTTACATTTGCTTATTGTTTTTTCAAAAAATATAATTGAGATTCTAGTAACTTTAGGAACTCTATATATACAATATCTTTAATAAATGTTTGTAAAATGAATAAAGTTAAAAAGAAACCTGTAAAGAAAAATGTTACTCCTGCAAAAGAGAATAAAAAGGTCTTTCATGAAAAAATTTCCGAACAAAAACTATATATCAGCCTTGCAATTATATTTTTGGTAACATTAATAAGCTTTTTCCCTTCTTTTAAAAATGCTTTTGTAGGATGGGATGATGAGGGGTATTTGCATGAAAATATAAGCTACTTGTCAGATATATCGTCACAAGGAATTAAAAATATTTTTAGCAATTTTATAATGGCAAACTATCACCCTTTAACTATACTTGTTTATGCTGTACAATATAACATGTTTGAGTTAAACCCATTTCCATATCACTTAACAAATGTAATTCTTCATTTATTAAATACAATTCTTGTCTTTTGGTTTATTTACAAATTATCAGGCAAATACCTTCCTGCTTTAATAACAGCCTTATTATTTGGGATACACCCTTTACATGTAGAATCTGTTAGTTGGATTTCAGAAACAAAAGATGTTCTTTACGGATTTTTCTTTATAATTTCTCTAATTCTTTATTTGAAATACAGGGAAAACAAAAAATTATCCATTTATGCACTTAGTGTTGCAATGTTTATTTTATCTTGCCTTTCAAAGGGGATGGCAGTAACACTACCTATGGTACTTATTTTAATTGACTATTACTACGAAAAGAAATTCTCTTTGAAACAAATATACAACAAAATTGTGTTTTTTGCAATTGCTCTTATATTTGGTATTGTAGCAATTAAATCACAAGTTTCAGGAGAAGGAATTTATAATATTTCAGCATACAATACAATTGATAAAATAACCTTCCCTTTTTATGCTCTGCTTATTTACCTCTATAAGATGTTTCTCCCTATCAACCTCGCTATTATATATTCATATCCATTAAAAGAAACAGGAAGTATTCCTATAGAGTATTTCCTTTCCCCAATAATATTTATTGCATTATGTGCAATTGTTTACATTTATGGACGAAAGAACTACAAACTTGTATTTGGAACACTTTTCTACTTGTTTACTATTGCTATTGTAATACAGATTTTACCTGTTGGTATTAATATTGCATCTGAACGCTATTTTTATATTTCATCAATTGGTTTATTCTTTATTATTGCAGATAGTTTTGAATTATTTATTAATAAGTTCCCATCGTTAAAGAATATTGGGTTTGGAATTGGAATACTTGTTTTATTAATTTTAGCATATTTATCTTTTGAAAGAACTAAAGTATGGGAAAATAGTTTAACTCTTTGGTCTGATTTATTAGATAAACACCCTAATATTGCAAATATTGACAAAGCATATTATGGTATTGCAAATCATTATTACAAAACAGAAAATATAAAAGATCCTGCAATTATTAAAAGTCGTCAAGATAGTGCAATAAAATATTTCAAAGGTGCTATATTTAAAAACCCTAATAATGAAAAAGCACTTAACAATCTTGGCAATGCTTATTATCAAAGACAGCAATATGATAGCGCCTATATATATTACAATAAATTAGTTACAATAAAGCCTAATTATACTTTAGGTTTGCAAAATATGGGTAACTATTATTATGTTAAAGGGCAATTCGATACTGCAATTGAATATTACAATAGAATCTTAAAAATTGATCCTAACTATGCTTTATCATACTACACATTAGGGCTTGTTTTTCAATCTAAAAGCCTTACAAACACAAATATTGCAAACAGATATAATTCAATGGGTGATGTAAAGAAAGCTAACGAACTTAATATACTTGCTCAAGTAGACATGAAAACTGCTAATGATTATTTCCAAAAAGCAGCGCAACTAGGTAATCAAGAAGCAATAAAAATGCTAAGTAATAAATGATGAATAATATTTTAAGAGCGTTTTTCAAGAACTACTCTTTTGTATTAAAAGTTGCACTAACTAGTTTACTTATGTTTAGCCTATTTAGGCTTATATTATTGTCTCATCATCTAGTTACCTTATCTCAAACACCTTATGATGTAATATTTAAAGGATTGTTCATGGGATTACGTTTTGACATAGTAATTACATGCTATATTATGGCAATTCCTCTCATAATCGAAACCATAAGCAAATATTTAAGTTACAATAAAAAAACTTTCATTAGAAAGTTCTCCATTGCTTACCTTTATATTGTCTATTTTATTGCCTTTCTCATTTCAAGTGCTGACATTCCTTACTTTAATCATTTCTTTGCAAGGTTTAATATTATGGCATTTCAATGGATTGACTCGCCTAATTTTGTTTTTCAAATGATTTTTTTAGATATAACTAGCTATCTTTATCTTGGTATATTTGCTCTGGTTTATTCTTTGTTTATCGTAATTATCAATAGGATTTCAAACGAAAGTTTATTTTATAAATCGTATATATATCATCCTTTTTACCTGTTTTTAATAATAATAATAATAAGCTTGTTTTTCTTGGGAATAAGAGGACGTACAAGCATTAAATCTCCTATAAAAACAGGTACAGCTTTTTTTTCTATTTACCCATTAATTAATCAAACTAGTTTAAACCCTATTTTTACATTTATTCGAAGCATTATAGAAAAAGAAAGCAATAGCCATAAGCTAAACCTTATTGATTACAACGTAGCTGTTCAAACAATGAAAAAACTATATAATATTGAAGGAGATACCATAAATAACAATGAGATAGGACGAATGGATAGTATTCGCCCAAACGTAATTTTAATAATAATGGAAAGCATGTCGGCTGGACTTTTAAATTACAATGGCAATAACGATTTTATTACTCCTTTTTTAGACAACTTAATAAAGAATAATCATACTATTTACTTTGCAAATACTTACTCGGCAGGAATTCACACATATAGTGGTGTTTACTCTTCTATATTTGGATACCCTACATTATATAAAATTCATCCAATGAATAAAGCTATAATAACTCAATACAAAAAATCATTCCCGTTAATTTTAAAAGAAAAAGGATATTATAATACATACTTTACTACACACGATGACCAATTTGACAACATTGGTGGTTTTCTAATGAATAACGGTTTTGACCAAATAATATCACAAACAGATTACCCTAATAAAGAAATCCTTAGTAATTTAGGGGTGCCTGATCATTACATGTTTGACTACTCTTTAAATATTTTAAATAAAATAAAACAGCCATTCTTTAGTGTATTTTTAACATCTAGCAATCACAAACCACTTATTATCCCAAAAAACATAGCATTTATTCCTGCAAAAAATGATATAAACAAAAACATTGTTGCTTATTCTGATTGGTCATTAAAATACTTTATAAACAAAGCTAAACAACAAAAATGGTATAATAACACATTATTTGTTTTTGTCGCAGATCATGGAATGTGTATTGGTGAAAATAATTATGACATAAACCTTAATTACAATCATATTCCATTAATATTCCATTCAGATAAATACATACCTGAAAACATTATCAACAATAATATTGCAAGCCAAATTGACATTGGAAATACCATATTAGGATTTATGGGAGTAAGTTACACTAACAATTGTTTTGGCAAAGACATATTTAAAAATAATAGGGACTTTGCAAGTTTTGTTCAAAATGATTATATTGCAAGTATTGATAATAAATACTTATGGTATTATAACAACGAAATTAAGCGAGAATATTTATTTGATTACAAAAAAAATAGCACAGATAACTTATTAACAAAACATCCTTCAAAGAGAAATATAATGCGAAACTATACATTTGCATTTTACCAATTTGCTAGTAAAAACAGATAATATCTGCCTTGAGTTAAGTTCTATACCTTTTCCTATTTCTTATATTATTTTATAAATTATGCTCCTAAATTATGAAATTAAATTAACTTTGCAGGCTTCTAAAATTATTAAAAATTAAGTTATAGATATTAAAATGGCAGCAATTAACGAAGACGTTTTTAAAAAGGTTATATCACATTGCAAAGAATATGGTTTTGTCTTTCCTTCAAGTGAAATATATGATGGACTCGGTGCAGTTTATGATTATGGACAAAATGGCTCCGAACTAAAAAAGAATATAAAAGAATATTGGTGGAAATCAATGGTGCAATTAAATGAAAATATTGTGGGTATAGATTCTGCAATATTTATGCATCCGAAAATTTGGAAAGCATCAGGCCATGTTGATAGCTTTAATGACCCAATGATTGACAATAAAGATTCAAAGAAAAGATATAGAGCTGACGAGTTAATTGAAGACCAAATAGAAAAATATCTAAAAAAAGGGAAATCAGATAAAGCTGACCAACTTAGAACTATGTTTGCTCAATACATGGAAGCTAGTGATTTGGAAGGTTTAAAAAATCTTATTGTAGAACATGAAATTGTTTGCCCTGTATCTGGAACTCGTAATTGGGCTAATGTAAGACAATTCAATCTTATGTTTTCAACTCAATTTGGCTCTGATGCAGATGAAGCAACGGAAATATATTTACGCCCAGAAACAGCTCAAGGTATTTTCGTTAACTTTATGAATGTGCAAAAAACTGGACGAATGAAAATCCCTTTTGGAATAGCACAAATAGGAAAAGCTTTTAGAAATGAGATTGTTGCAAGACAATTTATAATGAGAATGCGTGAATTTGAACAAATGGAAATGCAATTTTTTGTTCGACCTGGAGAAGAAATGAAATGGTATGAGCATTGGAAGTCAGAAAGAATGAAATGGCATTTATCATTAGGTGTTGATTCATCTAAATACAGATTTCATGACCATGTCAAATTAGCTCATTATGCAAATGCGGCTGTTGATATAGAATATGAATTCCCTTTCGGATTTAAAGAAGTTGAAGGAATACATTCTAGAACAGATTTTGATCTAAAACAACATCAAGCAATGTGTAACAAAAAATTACAATATTTTGACCCTGAAATAAATCAAAATTATGTTCCTTACGTTGTTGAAACATCAATAGGCGTTGACCGTATGTTCTTATTAACCCTATGCAATGCTTATAAAGAAGAAAAAGTTGCTAATGGAGATAAAGTTGACTCTAGAACTGTATTAAATATACCTCCTATATTAGCGCCATACAAAGCGGCTATATTCCCTTTAGTGAAAAAAGATGGGTTACCTGAAAAATCTCGTGCAATTATGGATACTTTAAAATTTAAATACAATTGCTTGTACGATGAAAAAGATGCTATTGGAAAAAGATACAGACGACAAGATGCGCTTGGAACTCCATACTGCATTACCATAGATTATGATACTGCTGCTGACAGCTCTGTAACTATTAGAGAACGTGATTCAATGCAACAAGAAAGAGTTCCTATTGATAAATTAAGTGAGATAATAGATAAAAGATTAGAATTAAAATAAAGTACTATTAATGGCAGTTGTAACTATAAATATTAAGAATAAGAGAGCAGGGTTTGATTATTATTTATTAGATAAATATACTGCAGGCATTGTACTCACTGGAACCGAAATAAAATCAATACGACTAGGAAAAGCTAACTTGAGCGATTCTTACTGCTACTTTAAAGATAATGAACTTTGGGTGAGAAATCTTCATATTGCCGAATACACTTATGGAACATACAATAATCACGAGCCTAAAAGAGAACGAAAGCTACTACTACAAAAAAAAGAACTAAAAAAAATAATTAATAAATTAAAAGATAAAGGTCTAACAATAGTACCTTTACTTTTATTTATTAATGAAAAAGGATTAGCAAAAATAGAAATAAGTATAGCAAAAGGAAAGAAGCTATATGATAAACGAGAAACTTTAAAAGAAAAAGACACAAAACGAGAAATGGAAAGACAATAAAATCGTTTTTTAGCCGTATCTCACTAAGTGTGTAAACTGAAAAGTTATTCATTAGAATCTTCCTGCTTGCTCCTCTCCCCCATCCCTCATTGATCTTTCTTTTTTATAATACCAATTCGGCAAATCCTATTTGTGTTGTTATTTCTATTTTCATGTTGCAAATATAAAAAATTATTTAACACAAACAACTGCTAGTTAATAATTTAAGTAGGGTTCACTGAAAAAGTCAGCAGTTATATTTATAATAAAATTTATTTTTTTGTAGTAAATTATCATTGACAAAAAATACGAGATAAAAATACGAGCAATAAAAAAAAGAAAAAGAAAAATCCTTGCTGAACTTAACCAGATTCATCACAAGGAATATAGTAGCAATCCAAGATTCCGATGTTTTTTTGTAGTTTAGCTCTAATATTATTCAATCCATACTTGTTTTTACCTTGTCCAAATTTGCCTTCTATTTGATTTCGTTGAGCTGCTTCTTGTCTTTCTTTTCTTTTTACTTGAACGGATTTTTCTTCTTTAGGAGGTCTCCCTAGAGGTTTTCCTGTAAATCGGATGTTTTTATCTTTCATAAATGCCCTATTTTCTCTAGTAAGATAAATTTTGTCAGCTAACACTAGTTCTGGATAATATCCATGGATTTTTTTGTACGTTTCTACTTGCTTTTTCAAATCAGTACTTTCATTATAAGCATCCCAGCTCAAAGTATCTATTTTTGCATAACATTTTTGTAAACTAACCCCTATTTTTGCTCCAAATTCTACATTTGAGCCAACCTTGCCTCTTACTATTGGCCTTACATGTGGCTGATGAATATTCACTATTCTATTGAAAATGCTATGTTTGCCCGTTTTAAACATTTCTTCTTGTTGTTGGAGAATAGATTTTATTACTTTTAAATGTTCGCGTTGCTTTTTAGTGAGCAAGGATTCGCTTGCAGAATTTAATGAGAGGAGATTATCTATGCTGTTTAGATTTCTTGTCAAATAGTTTAACTGTAATCTTATTGATGAACGTATTTCTTTTCTGCTCTTGTGTTTCTTCTTCGATGTATTAAGATATTTCTTTCTTGCTAAACGTCTGTAAGTTCGGGGCTTCTTTTGTGTTAATTGAGATGTGTTTTTTCACAAAGAATCTATAATTTTCTCACTCAACTCTCTGCTTTCATTGAGCAAATCCAAGTCTGTTGGGTATTTGATATCTGCATCCGCTACTGTTGCATCTACCATAAGAGACTACCTTTGTTGCTATCATCAAGATCATCTCCTTGGTCTTTTGTAATTGCCATGTCTTTTGACATATCGAAATGACTCAAACGATCTATTTCAATTGCCTCGCTTATGATTACATTGCTCATTTCTTCAAATAACTCTAATCCTATACGTTTGCGTATCGTAACAAATAAACTGGCATCAAAGATTGGAGTTGCTCTATAAGACGTAAAACCAATAAAATATTGCATATACGGATTTTCTTGGATTAAGGATATAGTGCCTCTGTCATATAAACGCATAATGTGTTTGATTATGATCGCTCCTATCACTACTCGACCATTAATACCTGGAGCACCTTTTTTAGAACTCATTACTTTCTGATAAATCCCTACAAATTTATCCCAGGGTATCTGTTCTGATAATTGAACCCAACGATTGCTCTTGTTTAAATGCATCTCAAATGGAGTTTTGAACTCATCTATCGAAATCTGTTTAACTGAAGTATATCTGATCATAAGTGCAACCTTTTTTGCACAAAAATAAAAATTTGTTTGCACTTATTAAATAAAAATTATTAACAATCAGGGATTTGGCTGTTTTTCAGCAAGCCCTAATTAGAGGCATTTTTTTTATAACTTTTGCAGGAACTCCTACGGCAATGCTATTATCAGAAACATCAGTTGTTACAACAGCATTAGAACCAATAACACAATTATTTCCTATAATAACACCTTCTTTAATTAAAACGCTACGAACTATCCAACAATTATTACCTATAATAACATCCCCATATTTTTTATTATTTTTTGTATTATTATAAATAATTTCCGAAGCATCATAATTGCAAGTATAAATACTAACAAAATGAGATATTGCACAATTTTTACCTATAATAACGCGACGACTCTCAACAGATTGAATACTAGAGTATTCTCCAATATAAGAACCTTCTCCAATAGAAATTTCTCCACACCCATTAAAATCTATACCATATCCATTAAAACAAAAAACTTTAGCTATATTATATTTTTTTTTATACTTATTGTAAATTACATTCCAATAAGATTCTTTTAACAAAAAACATATCCCCGCAAATAAATATATTTAGCATGAATTTAATATTTAGTTTTATCATGTTTTTTTGCTTTAAAATCCTTTACCATATATTAATTCATATTTAAAGTTTTCCTTTGAATTAATAATTTGAGCAATTGTATCAATAATAAAGTCCTGAGAATTATGTGAATTTTCTAGATGATAGTCTACATATTCTTTACATCTGTTTATATAAAAATCAAAATTTTTAAAAATAGTTTCAATTCTATCCTCTAAATCATTAAAATTACAAGCCCTTTCTACAAAAAAATGCTCTGTCATATATTGTTTATCACTATCCCTATAATCAATAGAAGAATCATTTTTTTTTCTAACATTCATTAATACAGACGGTCTATTCATTAAAGCTGCTTCAATCCCAGAAGAAGACCCCGCTGTTATTATTGTTAAAGATACCAATTCTAAAGCTTCTTTTATAGTAATGTTTATTGGTAATATTTTTATATTGCTATATTGTCCTACAGCTTTAATTATATAATTTTTATCCTCAATAGGGTGTAATTTTATTAATAATTCATATTTAGAGTTTGTTTTTGCCCACAAAATAATGTTTTTAAAATTTTCCGTCATTTCATTATCAATTCCTATAAGCCAATTACTTAGATACAATATTTTTTTCTTTAAATAATTTGGTTGTAGGATAAAATCCGTTTTTATCATAGGAGAACCCGTTAAAACTACCTTTGTATTCAATGAACAATATAAATAATCATTCATTTTTAGATTTTTCAAAGAACTTTTCCCAAAAACAAAATAATAATCATAATCCAAAGATGAATAATATAATTCTATAGGAATAACACAATGTGGCATATAAATAGTTTTTCCTCCATAAAAATTAGAATAATATCTAATAATTGAAGGAAATGGACCATTAGATGTGTATAAACAAATAATTTTAGGTTTATATTTTTCTATTAATTGTTGTGCAAATACAGAAAATAAAAAAATATTATAAGGTGTCTGTTTTGGTATTGAATTATGATTTTGAAATGCAGAAAAAAGTAATTTTTTTTTGTTCAATATTACTCTTGATAAGGAATATTTAGCTGATATACTTTCCCAAATATTTGCAGTTTGCTCTACATCCTTTTTACATGTACCTATTACTAATACATCAATATTTTCTTGATTTACTTTATTTAAGAAAGGTCTTATTAATATTATTAAATATTTTAAAACTATCAATAACAATGAAAATAAAATTCCTGATTTAAAAATTATATTTTCTTTTCTTAATTTTAGAGTATATTCGTTTAATTGTTTATAATTCATTTATTTTTTTAAAACAGAAGTAATTAATGTATATAATTCATGAATATTTTTATCTAACAATTTTATTCTATATAATACAAATAAGGAATAAATAATTAATAATATAGTTTTAATTACCATAGATATTAAAATATTAGGGGAAAATAATTTTATTAATATATACGAAATAAAATATACAAAAACTAGGTATAATATCTCTTCTATAAATTTAATGAATGGATATGTATACATTTTAATGAAATATTTATTTACAATAACTCCAAATACAGCCATAAAGGCAAAAGATATTGCAGTGGTATAAACACCTGTAATATATCCATATTTAGGTATAAATACCATATTTAAAACAATTTTAACAAAACCTGCTGTAATGCCAATAATAGAAAGCCAATGTGTATTTTTCTTGTATGCGTAATTTCTTGCCGTAATCCCCCAAATAGCATCAAATATATACCCAAATACAATGTAAGGAATAATAAAAAGAGCTTCATGATACTTTTTATCTGCAAGAATATAACCAAATTCAATACCATAAAACATAATACAAAGTGCAACTATTAATATTATGGTAAACATTTTTTTTATATCATTATTGTATTTATTTAAATCCTTATTGTCTATTATTTTAAAAAAGTCAGGAGTCCAAGCATTCAACAAAGCGACGGATACGACACTAAGCATTGCCCCTATAGAATAAGAAAGGCTATAAATACCTGCAGCTTTTTCTCCAACATATCCATTAATCATAATCCTATCAAATTGACCAAGAATAAACCCACTTAATGAGTAAGGAATATAGGGTATTGAATATAAAAAAATATAATTTAAATATTTTTTATCAAAAGTGAAAATTGAAAAATATTTTTTTAATTTAAATATTAAAAATAAAGATAAAGATATTCCAGATAATGCATACCCCAATATTATTCCCATATATCTATCATTTTTGTAAATTAAAATCAAAATAATACTCAAAATAAAACTGGTATATGCCTTATATATACTGACTTTTGCAATAATCGCACTTTCTTTTTGTGGTTCAAATATTTGTCTAAATGTAGAATATGTTATTTCAACTATGACAAATGGAATTAGCCATATAATAAGAGAAACAGGTATTCGCATTAAATTACCAAAAAATTCTTTAAAAAATATAAAACTTAATGAACTTAAAATTAAAATTATACTCATTAAACTAAAACATGTCCCTGAAAATTTCTTAAAATCATCACTGTTTTCAAACCAATACCTTCCAATAGAAGCATGTATATTCAAAGAAAGAATAACTGATAGAATTCCAACATAAGATATAAACACACTATAGACTCCATATTCTTCAGGTGAAAGTAACCTCGTGTAAATAGGAATTGCTATTACTCCAAGTAGAATATTTGATATAGATGCAATCAGATAATTTTTAGCATGATAAAGAACCCTTGAGATAAAATCTGTATTTGATTTATTCGGCATCAATTTATTATATTTTTATAATTTTATTTATTTTGTAAAAAATATATTCTGATATTTTAGAATTAAAATGATACCCATCCCATATAGTATAAGATTGATCTAATGCAAACAAGTCTAAATAAAAGATTCTTTTATTATCTGCAAAAGAACTAATAAAGTCATTATATTCTTTTACCATATTAGAGTATTTTTTAGAACGAGCCAATATTTTAGACGGATTAACAAATCCTATACAAACAATTTTTGCATTCAAAGGTATAGAATCTATTAATAACTTGTAGTGTTTTTTATATTTGTCAAAAGAAACTTCTGTAAAATTAAAAAAATCGCCAATTTTATAATATAATCGAAAGTATTTTAAAATTTCATCTACATTAATTCCTATTTTTTTTAATAACAAAAAAAATAATTTCCAAAAGATATTAACAGGATAAGGTCGTGGGTATAAATCAACAACACCTAAATGTACTATAACTACATCTGGGTTATAATAAAGATAGAAATCATTTCTATTTATATAACTATTAACAATTGTATTCCCTCTTACAGACGTGTTAATAACATCATAATACGGCATATTTTCTTTTAATAAATAAAAATAAGTTTCTTCATACTTTAATTCATCTCTAGGTAAAGCACACGAATCTGATAATACAACTATACGCTTCTTAGAACTCATAATTTGCTATCTTAGCATAAAATGGTAAAATTTTAACTAAATCATCTAGCATACAAAATTGAGATGTATCATTATTTAAATAAGCCTCAATTTCTTTGTATAATCCTGGTTTAAACTCAATATCATATTTATCATCTATTTCCACTAAATCAATGGCAACACTGCCTATTTTCTGAATATGCAATTTCTCAATCGGTCTGAAAATTAATCTATGATTTTTGGTTAAAACTTCTATTCCCCATCTGCCTGGAGCTTGCCAATTTGCTTGATAATTAAATAATGCTCCTGATTCTGAAACTCCTGCTCCTGCAAAAATTGAAGCTGACGGGTGCCAATCTAAATATCCTCCACAATAAGATGAGATATCTTTTGGAATACCACAAATATAAAAAGCTAAATCTATAATATGAGTAGAATTTTGCAAAAACCAATTTTCCTTAACTCCTACTCCTTTTTCTAGATCTTTTATAACATGACTCCATTCGGTAAATTCAAAATAGAAAGAAGTAACACCTCCATCTTCATTTATAATTTGTAATGCTTTGTTAACAGAAGCATAAAATCTTCTATTGTATCCAACAAATAATTTTACATTATTTTTTTTTACAATATCACTTAATTTTTTTATGTTTTTTATATTTAATCCTGCTGGTTTTTCTACTAAAATATCTTTAAATCCTTTTTGGATTAAACTAATAACAACATTATCCAACTCATTTTCAGAAACACAAACAATTGTTTTGTCAATTACATTAGGATTGTTATTAATCAGCCAATTATCAATACCTCCTTCAATGACCGAAATATTTGTTTTTAAGAAAAATTCATTTGCGTTTTTTTTACTACGTCCAACAACTATTACATTGCAATTCATACTTGTTAAAACTTTAGCATACTCAATAGCCATAGGTCCAGAACCTACTAGTAAAACATTTTTATTCATATGATTTTATTTATTTACAATAAATTAAAAAAATTATTATTATTTATGCAATAATACACAAAATTATAAAGTACATTTAAATAAAATTTGCAACATTCTTAAAAAAAATACAATTGAATTTATTCAATATAAAACAATTTGTTTTTTGTACTGTAATAATCAATATTATCGAAAAATCTAATTATCTTATTTAACTTTTTTATTTTCGTTGAAACAAAATTCACAAAATGAATTCCATTAAAATTATTTAATGCAACATAAGTAATTAATAAATTATCTATATGTGTATTTTTTGATTTTTCAGGTAACAAAATAGGTCCTGTTTCAATTTGAAAATTGAAATTATTTAAATCTATATTAAGATGTTTTACTGGGAAATAAATATCATATCTATACTGCTTTATCTTAATAGTTGACATAGATACAATCTTTTTATAAGATAGATATCCTTCTTTTAAATCTTGAAAATTTTTTATTTTAGTTGCATTTTTTAGCACAATATGATAATCAATATGTTTGAATATTTTTTCAATTATATCGTAATTATCTTCTAGCTTATCATTAATTGCATAATTTCTATAAATTTTAAACATATTATGTGAAAATATCGCTTGAAAAGTATATGTTGGTTTTTTTATAACATCATTACTTTCAAAAACATTACAAGCAAAAACCGATGATAATAAATAATAAGTTTCTAATTTAATATTGTTTTTATCAAATACTTCAACTATAGAATCGATGGCAAAACGACCATAAGTTTCTTGTTTTATTGTTTGCCAAGTAACATAAGAATTTTCAAAATCAGCTATTTTTTCAAAATCAGAAAAAATCATAATGCTAAATCATTATTACAATTACAATAAACTTAATTTAATATTTTACAAATATTAATGTTTGATAAAAAAATATTTAATTATCTATAAAATATTATGTAAATGGATAATAGTTTAATTTATTATTGGAATTATTATTTATAAAGGATAACAAAGGGTCTAATAATTGAATATGCGTTAAAACAGAATCTTCATATTTTGTTAAATTACAATCTCCTTTTAACGTTAAATCTGATACTAGTTTGTTTGTTCGTTGGCTTTGATATGTAATAGGAGCATCTATTTCTAACCAATCCCAATCATTTAAACCTTTTGACATTAAAACTTTTCCTTCACTTTCTTTATAAAACAATCTAATATCTGGAGATATAATTTCTACTACAACTGGATTATTTCCAAATGGATAACAACAAATAGTAATTCTACTTCCATTTTTAAAATTTGCAGATAATACTCCATTCAATTCATTAAATCCTGCTCTTTTGCTCTGTATTATATTTTTGTCAATTAAAGAGGTATCTATTGAAAATTCCTTACAATCAGTTAGATAAACTAAATGATCTAGATAATGAATAGCATTAGTAACAAGTCCATATTGACTCCCTACTACTTGATATATTATTTGTTTATTAGGCAAATCTTTTTTTAAATTAAAATAAAAATCCATATCTCTCATACTGAAATTAACCCAAGTCTTTACTCCTTTATTTTTAATTAAATCACCTATAAAAAAATAATCATCTTTCTTTGCAAATAAAATTTTTTCTAATATCATAAATTTAATATTAGAGAAATTAAGTATTTTTTCGATAATTTCTCTTCTATTATTAGAATTTGTTGCATTAATTAAAATTTCAATATCTTTAGGTAGTTGTTCAAAATTATCGTAATATTTAACATTATTTTTGTCAGGTATTTGCATCGAATTATATCGTTCCTTTGATACTGAAAGAGAATTTTGGTTTGTATCAATAACAAAAACATTATATGCGTCATCTAATGTTTTTAAAGCTTGCAGGTGTCTACTACCTAATTGACCAGCTCCAACTATTACTATATTTTTCATATTATTTTATTTATTTTGTATTTTTACTTAATCATCTAAACCATCATTGTTAACAGTATGCCTTAATTTCCAATTTCCATTATCATCTTTTCCCCATAAATGAGGAGAGCGGAACTTATCTGCTAATTCTGTAAATTTTTCTGGAGTCATTTCAATGTAATTCATTACTTCATTAAAATACTTATCTGGAAACTCTCCATCAAATTTTCGAACTAGAGCTTGTCCTTCTTCTCTTGTTAAATGTTTATTTCTAATTTCTTGAGAAGCATCATAAGTAGCTCGACCAATACCGAATTTTATAAAAGTTGTATAATAATGAAGATCATCAATCTTATCATCAATACTATTATATTTACTGTACGTTCCTTGTGTTCTAAAAGGTCTTGCTTTAAATCCAGTATTTTCTACAGCATAATAATATGCTTCCTGTGGTATCCATTTTAAATAATAGCCTAAATAACGAACTTCTATTTCTTTATCTTTTAATTCGGCTTCAGTAGCAGGTAAAAAACTCATAAAGTCAGCATTACTTAAATTATATTTTTCTTTAATTTCTTTTACAGATAAACCTCCTAAGTAAATTTCATCAATATTTTTGAAGCTAAAAAAAGATTTATCTCTAAGTGATGTTGCATTATCTGCTATAGGATTTCCGTATTCAGCTTCATTTTCTCCATAAAAAATTAAAGGAATATTAAATTTTGCAGCAATTTTAGGTGCAAGATTTTTTTGTCCAAGAATAAATGTTTGAAATGGATGGAATAAATTTTCTATAGATAATTTTGTAAGTAACTTCATTACTTTACCATTGCGTCTAAATGAAATATTGTCAAAGCCACCAATATCAATCCAATTTTTCCAATTTTCGTAACCATATTCGGTGTACATTATTGGAGGCCATGTTATTGTTAAAGGATTCATTCCATATTTGTATTTTAAAATATGTGCTTGCAAGCAACTATCTTTTCCTCCACTACCAGGAACAATACAATCGTAAGAACCATCATTTTTTCTATACTTATCAAGTAATTTGATTAATTCTTCTTCTCTGCTTTTCCAATCAATTTTTTCTTTTTGTTCGGCATTTCTACAAGCGTCACAAACTCCTTCATCATCCAAATGCATTGTTGTTTTTTTTGAGTTTGGAGTGTGTTTAAATTCAATAGTTGAAGCAGGCCTTTGATTTGATATTACGCATTTTTTGCAAAAGCTTACTTCTTGAGGTAAACCATAATAAGCTTCATAATTTTTATTATTTCCCATATTTTATTTTATTAAGCCAGTTTTCATAAATAATTAGTCCTTTTCTCGCACTTTTTTCTGGATGAAATTGTGTTGCAAATATATTATTTTTAAGAATAGCAGAACAATATTTTATTTGCTCATAATTAGTAACACATAATATATCTTCTTGGTTAGAAGGAACAGCATAAAAGGAATGTACAAAATACATATACTCATTTTCTTTTATACTTTTCAGAGCTGATGTTTCCCAATTATCAGCATTGTTTTTTTTTAAAATATTGTTCCATCCTATTTGAGGAACTTTAATTTTTTTTTCATTTTTTATCGAAGAAAACTTTTTAATTTGACCTCTAATTATATCTAAACCCTTAGTATTTTTAAACTCTTCACTTTCTGTAAACAATAATTGTAAACCTAAACAAATTCCCATAAAAGGTCTTCCTGACTCAATATAATCTTTTATAGGTGCAATTAAATCTAAATCATTTAAATTATACATAGCATCAGCAAAAGCTCCTACTCCTGGGAGTATTACTCCGTCTGCGTCTTTTAATTCATTCCAATCACTACTAATTATTGGTTCTACTCCAAAATACTTACAAGCATGCTCTACACTAAATAAGTTACTTAATTTATAATCAATTATTACAATCTTTATTTTATCCATATTTTATTAGTTACGACATTCTATTTCATTAAATTTCAAATAGTCCTTAATATTCTTAATTGAGTTTGGTTTTATCTTAGTAAAAGTTTGACCTCGCTTTAAAAATTCAACATTTCCCTCTTCAGAAGTTTTTTCAGAATTATTATGCTTTATAAAATCATAATGTAAAATTGAAGAAACTGCGACAGCATCTGCATTTCCTAATTTTATTACATCAGCTATATTTTCTTCATTACTAGCTCCACCATGAGCAATAACAGGTATAGAAACTAAATTAGAAACTTGTCTAACAAGATCAATATCAAAACCTAAACCAGTTCCCTCTCTGTCAACAGAAGTTATTACAATTTCTCCAGCTCCTAAATCTTCTATTTTTTTCACCCACTGCATAACATCAATACCTGTATATTCTCTACCATTATCAATATAAGCAAAATATTTTCCGTTATTTTCTTTAATAGCTTCAATTGACACAACTATTGTTGATGAACCAAAAGTTCGAGATGCCTCTTTTATTATTTGAGGATTTTTTATAGCAGCAGTATTTAAAGACACTTTATCTGCTCCTGCTTTAAGAACATTTCTTATGTCATCAATGGTTCTTATTCCTCCTCCAACAGTTAATGGAATAAAAATCTGTTTTGCCGTATTTGTAATTATATCATGAAGACTATTGCGCTCATATAAACTGGCTACAACATCAACATACATTAATTCGTCTGCCCCATTTTCGTAATAATATTTTGCAAAATCAGCAGGCTGTCCAAGTACTCGGAGGCCTTCTAGGTGTATTCCTTTAACTAAATTTGGGCCTTTTATATCTAATCTTGGTATTATCCTTATTGTTTTCATTTTATTCTATAATTTCTTTATTCTGGATTTTATTATATATGAACTCTGCAAAATCCCATTGTAATTGATTGTCTATGTCTATTGAATATAATTGAGACATTAAGTATTTTTTCTTTTTAGTAAAATCTCCAAAAGAATCATATTTTAATAATGAGCTAGTGTTTATTAAATAAATGCTACCATTATATTCCCATACCTTTGGGCAGTCTTGTCGTCTTGTATACTTTCCTTTTTTAGATTTAATGAGATAGCCATTATGGTCTTCTTCGAATAAATTATAATATGGATTTGCATCAGATTCTTTAACGGAAACAACCATATCAATATTTGTTGAAAATAAATTTAAAGAATCATTTATGTGCTCTTTTTTTCTAATAGGAGAAGTTGGCTGTAACAGAATAATATTATCATAGTTTTCACCTATGGAATTATAATGAATTAATGCATGTTTTAAAACATCGTAAGTTCCAGATTCATCCGTTGATAATTCCATTGGTCTAATAAATGGAACTTTATATTTGTAATCATTAACACATTCTATGATCTTCTTATCATCTGTAGATATGCAGATGTTAACATCACTAGTAAATTGTCTTGCTAAATCTAAAGAATAATATATTAAAGGTTTTCCGTAAAACTCTTTTATATTTTTATATGGAATACCTTTGGAGCCTCCTCTTGCTGGAATTATAAACAAACTATTCATTAGAATTTTATATTTTTTAAATCATTTTGAGCTTTAATGTAATCTTCATAACGACCAATATCCAGCCAATAATTAAATACAGGAAATGTTGTGACATTATATCCTTTTGAAATAAGCAATTGCATGAAATCTGTCGCATTAATATGGTTTTGATCAGGAATTAAGTCTAATAATTCTTTTTTTATTAAATAAATTCCAGCATTAGATTGATAATTATAAATTGGTTTTTCTTTAAAAGATATTACTTTGTTATCCTGAGTTTCTATAACTGCGTAAGGAATATTTACTAGATATGGTATTGTAGCTAAAATCATGTCAGCATTACTTTCTATAAAACTCCTATAAAACTCCTCATAATTAATATTTGTAAGTAAATCTGAATTAGTTATAAGAACTGTATTATGTTTAAATTTATCTCTAATTAGGCTTACAGACCCAATTGTTCCTAAAGGTTTTTTTTCTTTAACATAATTAACAATTCCATTATATTTATCTTTTGAGTTAATCCAATCTATTATTTGATCCGCTAAATAATTTACTGTAATAAACATATTCCACGCCCCATAATCATACAATCTGTCAATATTATATTCAATAATAGGTTTTTCTCCTATATGTAATAAAGGTTTAGGTATAGAATCTGTTAATGGTCTTAGTCGCTCTCCTCTCCCTCCGGCCATTATTACAACATCAATAGGTAATATTGACTTCTTTTTTGATAAATTTATAATTCTAATAATACGATTATTTTCATCAACAATAGGGACTATTTGTATATTTAACCTTCTAAGTTCATCTAATTTATCAATATCATAATTGTTTTGTTGCAAAAAATGAAAATGTTTATTCATAAATTTATCAACAACATCGGTTGTTTGTAAACCATTAATCAATCCTCTTCTAATGTCTCCATCTGTTATAGTTCCTAAAATAACTTGCTCGTTATCAATAATAAACAAAGTTAGTGTTAAATCACTTCCTAAATTATTAAGCTTATCTAAAGCCAAAATAACTGTTGCTCCTGTTTGAATTACATGCTTGTCTATATCAACCATTAACTATATTTTTTATAATATTTATAATTTTATCAGCAGCATTACCATCTCCAAAGATATTAATTTTTGGAATAATTTGATAATTATTAAAATTATTAATGCAATTAAGTATTTCTACTTTTTTTATTTTACAATTAACAATATTAGAAGTAACTATTCTGCCTTTTTGCCTATCACCAATATTTATAACATATTTAGGAAAAAATGTGGCTTCTATATAACCACTGGATGTATTTCCTAACATAAAACAACAATGCTTCATTGCGGACAAATAACCTTTTGTTCCCAAATTTTCAACACATATTACATTAGAATTATTTCGTTTAAATTCATTTAATTTATTTCTAACTATATTTCCTGCTGTATCTGCATTTGGCATTGTTATTAAAAGTTGGTAATCTTTTATTTCTTTTAATGATGAAATTAATTCATTTACATGTGCAGCATTTTTTTCGAAAGAAACTGTTTCTGGATGAAAAGTTATTAAAATTGTAGGATTACTTATGTCAATATTGAATGTTTTCTTAAACTCTTGTTTTGTGTATAATTTTATATTTTTAAGGTTATCAAAAGACAAAGCTCCAACATTAAATACATTTAAACTGCTTTCTCTCATTTTTATAATTCTGTCTTTATATTCTTCTGTACTAGCAAAATGAATGTTAGACATCATTGTTATTGAATGTCTGAAAACATTATCTATTGCACCTAAAGTTTCTTCACCTCCATGTATATGTGCTATTTTTATATTAAAAGCAATAGCTGATGTAACTGCAGCAAACATTTCATATCTGTCTCCTAAAACAATAACTAAATCAAATTTGTTATTTATCCATATTTTATTAAATTCCTTTATTGTTTTGGATATAGAAATATTTATATCCTTTGGTTTGTCTGAAACAGGATATGTTTTTAAACAATATTCTACTTTAAACCCGTCATTAATAATATTTTGAATTGTGTATCCATGTTTTTTAGATAAATGAGTACCAAAAGCAATTATTGAGGTATTTATGTTTTCTATTTTACTTAACTTTGTTAATAACGGATAATATATACTATAATCTGCTCGCGAACTAGTTAAAACTGCTATATTCATTCAAAGTCCTCCCATTTGAATTTATGTTCAAAATCAACATCTACAAGTAATTTTTTACCTATAATATCATTCATTAACATTGGGCTAATTCCATCACCAGGTCGTTTCATTTCAATATCATTTTCAGAAATAATGTGCCCTTTTGCTAGTTTTTGTTTACTATGAATGCTTTTTCTTGCAATATTAATGTTCTTTTTTTCTGATTCTGAAACAACTTTATATCCATCACCTAAAGCTAACTCTATGTTTCTAATACATTTAACCAGATACTTAAATTCAATAGGATTTAAAGAAGCTTTATGGTCAGGGCCTATCATATTATTATCAAGAGTAAAATGTTTTTCTATAACGGTTGCGCCCATAGCTACAGCTGCAATTGACACTTCTATTCCCTTTGTATGGTCAGAGTAACCAATAGCAACTCCAAACTTATCTCTAATAGAAAGCATTGCTTTTAAATTTACATCTTTAAAAGGAGTTGGGTATTCTGTATTGCAATGTAATACTGTTATTTTATCTTTGTCGAATCCATTTTCCTTAAATAAAGTTAAAGCTTTATCAATATCTTCATAATTAGACATCCCTGTTGAAATAATAATTTCTTCTGCAATATTAGATATTTTTTTTAAATAAGGATAGTTGGTTATTTCTCCAGAAGGAATTTTAAACAATTTTAAGCCTATTTTTTTCAGAAAATCTATGCTGTATAAATCAAAAGCTGATGATAAAAAAACAATTCCTAATTCCTCACAATATGATTTTAATTCATAATGTTGTGATTCTGTTAATTCTAAATTTTTTATCATTTCATATTGAGAATCGCTACTATCTGCATTTTTTTTCTGATAATCAGCCTTTGGGGCTTTTAAACTAACAAGTTTTTCCGCTTTAAATGTTTGAAATTTTACAGCATCGACACCTGCAGATTTTGCCTCAAAAATTAGGCGTTTTGCAAGTTCCAGTGATCCATTATGATTTACACCTGCTTCAGCTATAATATAAACACTTTGTTTCATGTGTTTTTATAAATTGAATTTGCTTTAATAAAGCTATTATCAGGAATAATTGAATATTCTTTAGAAACAGCAGCACTTCCATAAAATGTAGATTTTCCTATTTTGACTCCTCCATTTACAACCGAAGCTGTAGAAATATGGCAATGATCTCCAATTACAACATCATGTTCTATTAAAGCTTTATTATTAATAATACAATTTGAACCAATTAGCGAACATGCATTTATTATAACATTATGCATAATAATTGTTCCTTCACTAATTTTCGAATGCCTTGAAACATAAGCAGAAGGTGAAATAATTATAGGAAGATTACATCCATGCAATTTTAAATATTCAAACATATTAATTCGTATAGATGAATCTTTAATAAACCCAATGCTAATATGAAATGAATAATTCCCATTCTTTATGTATTTTTCTAATTCATTATCTGTTCCTATTATATCATAACCCAACACATTTTCCCCTACTTTATCTTTTTTATCAATAATTCCAAATATATCATAATTCCCAGTTCGTTCTATTACGTCAATTACTGATTTACAATGACCACCACCGCCTATTAATATAATTTTTTTTCTCATATTCTTATACTACTTGGTATATTAACGATTCGATCCTCTAAATATTTTGCATTATTAAGATTTGCTGAAAAACAATCGGAGTAGATTGGCAACTTATTCATTAATGTCCAAGCAGGTCTTGTCATAATTCCAGCATTATTAGTTTCTAGAAGAAATTTATCTCTTTCAACTCTATTTTTTAACAATATTGTATTTAACCAATAATTAGAAAAACAATTATCTTTTTCTATAAAAAAATCTATGCCAATATTGTCAAAAAACTTATTATATATTAAAGCTAATTCTCTTTTATTTTTTATAAATACATCTATTTTTTCCATTTGAGCTAAACCAATAGCAGCATTTAAATTAGGCATTCTGTAGTTATATCCTATTTCATCATGAAAAAACTCCCATTTATGAGGAACTTTGGCTGTCGTTGTTATATATTTAGCTCTTTTTGCTATGTCTTCGTCGTCAGTTATAATCATTCCACCTCCACCAGTTGTCACTATTTTGTTTCCATTAAAACTTAAAATACCTAATTTGCCAAATTTCCCAGTATGTATATTTTTAAATTTACTACCTAAGGATTCCGCTGCATCTTCCACTACAGGAATATTAAATTTATTGCAAATATCAACTATTTTATCTATTTCTACAGGATGTCCAAATACGTGAACAGGTACACAAGCAGAAATTTTTTTCCCAGTTTCTTTATTATAGCAGAATCCATCAGTTTTTACAATACAGTATTTATCTAAAAAATCAAACAAAGATTCAGCAGACATGCCTAATGTAGATAAATCAGAGTCTATAAACGTTGGTTTTGCTCCAAGATAAGAGATTGCATTTGTTGTTGCTACAAATGTTAATGATTGGGTTAAAACTTCATCATTATTTTTTACGCCAACTAATTTTAGAGCAATATGAAGTGCAGCAGTACCATTAACAAGAGCGATAGAAAACTTAGATTGAGTATATTCAGAAATATATTTTTCAAACTCAACTACATAATTTCCAACATAAGAGACATAAGTGGAGTCAATACAGTTATTAAGATATTTCTTTTCATTTCCTATGAAAATAGGAGCATGTAATGGAACAAATTCTTGATTTTTGTAAAGACTCCGAATAAAATTTATAATTACATTATAATTCATATCCAAATAAACAGTTAATATAAAAAAGCAAAGTAATAAAAAATATATGAATTAACCGCATTAAAAATATTTTTATTTAATAACCATTGTTTAAACTTATAAAACTTTACCTTTGTAAGGTTATTTTAAAACACTTTTTTATATAAAAATATTTTATTATGATTAAAAATTTTAAAGGGAAAAAAATATTAGTAACAGGTGCAGATGGCTTTATAGGAAGTCATCTTGTTGAAAAATTAGTAGAAATAGGTTGCGAAGTAAAAGCTACATCTTTGTATAATTCATTTGGAACAAATGGTTGGTTAGATTACGTTGAAAACAAAGAATTTGAAATAGTTAAATTAGATATCAGAGATGGGGATAATATGATTCGAGTTGTTAAAGGATGTGACATGGTGTTTCACCTAGCGGCTCTTATATCAATACCTTTTTCTTATGAAAGCCCTAGAAGTTATTGTGATACAAATATAAGCGGAACAATTAATGTTTTAGAAGCATGTCGGCATAACAATGTAGAGAAAATATTAATTACATCAACATCAGAGGTTTATGGAACAGCATTAGAAGTTCCTATAAAAGAAACTCATCCGAAGCAACCACAGAGTCCATATTCTGCAACAAAAATTGCAGCAGATGCAATTTCTTCTTCATATTATAACTCTTTTGGGTTACCAATTACAATTGTGCGTCCTTTTAATACATATGGACCTCGTCAATCTCTTAGAGCAATAATTCCAACATTAATTTGTCAATTTTTAAATAATACACCTCTTAAAACAGGGAATCTAAATCCTACAAGAGATTTTGTTTTTGTTAAAGATACTGTAGATGGATTTATCGAAATTGCTAAATCTGATAAATTAATAGGAGAAGAAGTAAACATTGCAACAAATAAGGAAATATCAATAAAAGACTTAATAATAAAAATTTCAGAAATTTTACAATTAAAGAATGATGTGATTACAGAAGCAGAAAGATTAAGACCGAGCAACTCAGAAGTATATAGATTGCTAGGTTCTGCCGAAAAAATTAAATTAAATACAAATTGGGATTCCCAATACAATATAGAAAAAGGATTAAAAGAAACTATAGAATGGTTTAAAGAAAATAAAGAATTACCCATATACAAATATTATAATAGTTATAATTACTAAAATTACAATCTCTTATTTAATGCTTATAAAAAGATAACAAAAACTAAAAAAAACTAAAATTTTATAAATAAAATATAGTAGAATGTGGATAAAATCTTACTTTTGTCATCTTAAAACTGTAAAAATAAATTAAAATGTTAGATCTAAACTTAGACGGAAAGACAATACTTATTACAGGTGGTACTGGTTCCTTTGGAAAAAGATTTGTTGAAAGAATTTTAAATGATTATCCTAATATAAAAAAACTAATTGTTTTTTCTCGAGATGAGCTTAAACAATTTGAAATGGCTCAAGTGTTTTCTCCAGAAAAATATTCAGCTATGCGATATTTTTTGGGTGATATTAGGGATTACCCTCGTTTTAAAAGGGCATGTCAAGGTGTTGATATTATTGTTCATGCTGCAGCATTAAAACAAGTTCCAGCGGCAGAATATAATCCAATGGAATTTATTAAAACAAATATAAACGGAGCACAAAATATAATTGATGCATCATTAGGTTCCGAAGTAAAAATAGTAGTAGCTCTTTCCACGGATAAAGCAGCGGCGCCTGTTAATCTTTATGGAGCAACTAAGCTTTGTTCAGATAAATTATTTATAACCTCAAATAATTTAAGAGGCTCTAGAGATATAAAATTTTCTGTTGTTAGATATGGAAATGTAATGGGCTCCAGAGGTTCTGTTATTCCATTCTTCTTAAAAAAAAGAAATGAAGGAGTACTTCCTATTACAAACATAGAAATGACGAGATTTAATATACTACTAGATGAAGGCGTGGATATGGTTTTGTATGCAATAAAAAATGCTTTAGGAGGAGAAATATTTGTTCCAAAAATACCATCTTATAAAATTACGGATATTGCTGAAGCAATAGCTCCTAGCTGTAAAATAAAAGAAATAGGTATAAGACCTGGCGAAAAGTTGCATGAAGAAATGATTACAGAAACGGATTCTTATTTTACAATTGATATAGGTAAACAATATGTTATACTACCAAACGATTCTTTTTCTCAAAAAACAAAATATTTAGATCATTATAATGGGAAGCCTGTTGACTTAGGATTTAGATATACTTCAGATAAAAACGAAGAATGGTTAAATGTTGAACAATTAAGAGAACTTATAAAAAAGCACTTAGATGAAAATTTCTTACCTTTGTAATTAGGGTCTACAAAAAAAATCTATAAGCTGCTTATCGTCTTGTCCTAAAAATAGGTTTAGACAAAAAATAGAATTTAAGAAAAAAGAATGCAAACTTATTTTATTTTTACTTAAATTTGGTTTATTGTTGTTCTAGCTGAAGCCACCTTGATAATTATCATAGAAAACGAAATAATTCCATATTCTACATTAAAAACATGTAATGTAAATAATTGTAAATTATCGTTATAAATTAGAATTAATCTTTTAATTTTGCTTGGTAAGATCTTAAAATTTGTTTTGTATATAAGAATTAAATTTATAGATGAAGATATAACAGCATGGGTGACGATTTATCTATTTTTCAAGAATTTGTGATATTGTTTCTGTTTTCACGCTTTAAATATACAAAATTATTCAATACAAACAACTGCTTATTAATAAATTAAGCCACTGTTTTTTTTTGAGTTTTTACATTGTAATAGTTTTTGTTTTTTCTGGACAATAATGGTTATTTATTATTAAGTTTTAATTAAAAAAAATAATGTACATTTGCAAAAAACAGGAATGCAAATGAAAATATTAGTTTGTGAAGATGATAATTTGTTATTAAAAGCTTTGGAATTCAGATTAAAAAAAGATGGGTTTGAAGTTTTAACAGCAGAAGATGGGAAAAAAGCTATTGAAATTATAGATGCTCAAAAGTTAGATTGCATTATTTCTGACATTATGATGCCATATATTAAGGGATTGGAATTACTATCTTATGTTAGACAAAAGTTTAGTGAAAAGAAAATTCCTTTTATAATACTTTCTGGTATTAATAATGAAGCAACGAAAATCGAATCCTTTGAGCTTGGGGCTGATGATTATATCGTAAAACCTTTTATTCCGAGTGAATTATCTTTTAGAATAAAAAAAATGTTAAAATAACATATGGTATTTTTTTGTATAAGTTGTAAAAAAATACTACTATAAGCAAAAGTACATGTTTTTTGGAAATTCCGTTTTTGTACAGCTTATTTCTTTAATAGATACAAAGATAAAAAAAAACTGTCAATAATTGTCAATCTATCTTGTCCTAAAATAGTTTACACAAAAAAATAAAATTATGAAAAAAGAAATAATACAAACAAAATCAACTCTATAAAAGCTTAGGTTGATGACAATACTCCTAATACATTATACATTAAAAAAACTATTATTTTTCACTCTATTTTTTTTATAAAGTAAGTTTTTGTAAATTTGCACTGATATAAAATGTAAAAAAACATCTATTTTGTTTATAATTCTAATGCAGTTAATCATTATAGGTAATTGAAAAATGACAAGTTATTTCGTTTTTCATGATAATTTACATTATTCTATAAATTAAAAATTTTATGGAAAAAGAAAAAAAAAGAGTTGCGATAATCTCAGTATTTGCTGCAATATTTTTAACAGGATTTAAATTAGTCATAGGCGTTTTAACAGGAAGCTTAGGAATTTTGTCAGAAGCATTACATTCAGGGCTAGATTTAGTTGCTGCAGTAATAACTTATTTTTCTGTTAGCATTTCAGATAAACCAGCTGACAAACAACATAATTATGGGCATGGTAAAATAGAAAATTTTTCTGCATTTATAGAAACTATACTTTTGCTTATTACTTGCGTTTGGATAATTTACGAAGCATCAAGTCGTTTAATTTTTGGTAATACACACATAGAAGTTAGCATCTGGAGTTATGTTGTTGTAATAAGTTCTATAATTATAGACATTTCTCGCTCACGAGCTTTGTCTAGAGTTGCTAAAAAATATAATAGCCAAGCCCTTGAAGCAGATGCACTTCATTTTTCTACTGATATTTGGAGTTCTGCTGTTGTCCTATTAGGTCTTATATGTGCAAATTTTGGATTCTTTTTTGCTGATTCTATTGCTGCGTTAATTGTTGCATTAATTATTATTTTTATATCATATAAACTTGGTAAAAAATCAATAGATGTACTTCTTGACAAGGCTCCTCAAGAATATGTTGATTTGGTGAAAAATATATTAGCAGAATTTTTGGAAGTAAAACACTTTCATGGATTGAAAATACGGACTGCAGGCGCAGACACCTTTATAAAAGTGAATGTACATTTAGATCCAGCCCTAAATCTTAGCAATGTTCATGAAATATGCGATCAAATTGAAAAGGAAATAGAATCCCGCATAAAACGTAGCAGAGTATATATTCATGCAGAGCCTCAGGAAATGAAACATATTGAAAATGAAAAAAAAGATGATTTATAAAAAATAAAAAGATGAATAATTTAAAAAATAATAATAAACCAATAAGGATTGTTATAATATTAATGTTGTTTGCTATCATAATGTTAATAGCATCTATATTTATAATGGATTTAGATATAGAGCAATTTGACACCGTAGAATTTCACGAAATTTGTGCATCATGCTTTATTTTATTAATAATAATTCATATAATATTATTCCGAAAAAGACTAAAGAATATATTATTCCCTAAAAATAAATAGTCAATTGTTAAGTTTTGTTAGGATTGTAATTATTCTATATACTTCTTTAACTGTAAATTTTCTCCATCAAATATTGCATAACTTTTGTTATAAATCCATTCTCCCGTATTTATATATCTTGATTTTCCATTAAGGTTTATGTCAAGAGGAAGATGTCGATGTCCGAAGATAAAATAGTCAATATTTCTATTTTTTAAGTATTGTTTTGAGAAGCTAATTAAAAATTCTTTGTTTTCATCACGAAGCAATTCATCTTTATAGCCATTGGCTAGACGGCTTTTGCCTGACCAGTAATTTCCTAAAGAGATTCCTATATTGGGATGTATTATTCCGAATAAAAATTGACATATTTTACTTCTAAAAATAGCTTTTATCATTTTGTATCCATAATCTCCTTTGCCAAGACCGTCTCCATGACCGATATAAAATGCTTTTCCGTTGATTATTTCTTCGATAGGGTTTTCATATATTGTAATTCCGAGTTCTTTTTCAAAATAATCAAACACCCACATGTCGTGATTGCCTATAAAGTATTTTATTTCAATCCCATCATCAGAAAGCTCTGCTAATTTCCCGAGTAAGCGAATGTAGCCTTTGGGTACAACTTTTTTATATTCAAACCAGAAATCAAAAATATCTCCTAATAAATATAGAGTCTTTGCATTATCTTTTATGCTGTCTAGCCATTTTACTATTTGTCGTTCTCTGATATCTGATGCTTCTTTTGATGGAACTCCAAGATGGAAGTCTGACACAAAGTATGTATTTAATCTTTCCATTATATTTATTTCAATATCTCTTCTAATTTAACGTCTAAATCTGTTATAGAGATATTTTTTGTTATGATTACTTGGCTCGTATCTATTAGTATTTTAAATGGTATTCCTTCTATATTGAATTGTTCAACAACTGGAGAGTTCCAATATGTTAAATCAGATACATTTACCCATTTTAAATCCTCTCTCTTTACATAATACTCCCATTCTTGACGGTGTTTGTCTAAAGAAATTCCATATATTTCAAATCCTTTGCTTTTGTATTTGTTATATATCTTTTTTAACTCAGGTAATTCTTTTTGGCAAGGAACGCACCATGAAGCCCAAAAGTCTATCAATACAAACTTCCCTTTTAATGAAGATAACAAAACTGGGTGCCCATAAATATCATTAAGAATAACGTCACTCACTTTGTTGCCTAATGATAGCTTTTTATCAATTATAGCTCCTTTTGCCTTTCGTTCTTGTATTTCTCTTATCTTTTTGTTAAAAGACCATGTGTGTATTGATTTTGGATAACTCGCATTAAGACTACTGTCTATTAATAAATAATATTCAAAATCTTCTGTAGGGTTTAGTATAGGGTTACTTGCAAAAGTTTTATATAAAGCTAAGATGGATGCTAAAGAACTAGAATTTTTCCTAATAAATTTTTTGTGAAACTCTTTATTCAGTTTTGCAATCTGCATATAAGTAGAATCCAATTTCCCTTTAATTTCTTTTATGTTTGCACTGTCGGAATACAATTGATAAACAAATTTCATAGAATCGAGTAATAACATGTTTTTATTTGTGTTATCTTCAAGTTCTTTAACTAATTTAGAATTAGGCGATCCCAAAACATAATAATTTTTTCCAAAAGAATAAATATCAGAATTGACATTAACTTCTTCTCCTGGTTCACAGATAAGAGTTATTGATTTATTTTTTTCTTTAAGATGTAAGACATAATATGAAATTTCTTTGCAAGGAAAGGTAAACGAAAATTCTCCATTTTCATCAGTCTTAACTGAATCAATGTTAATTATTTCGTTAGGTCTTATTTCTCTGAGGAAAACACTATCTTTATTTGAGTGCCTTATTTTCCCTACAATTGTAATATTATTAATTTTTTTCTTTAAATCACTTGTGCAATTATAAAACAAAACAATTGCAATGCAAAAGGCTAATGTTTTTAATAAAATTCTAATCATAATGGCTTTAGATATAAAATACTTTATTTGCAAAGCTAAATTATTTTTTGATTATAAACTGCAATTATTTTAAATTAATCTAACCAAATATTAAAGCCTAGAAACAATCTATTTTATTGTTATTTTTGATTTACTCCAAACCCAAATAATGCAAAGTCATATTTAGTTGGATCGTTTTTGTCATATTGTTTAAGTCCGTCTGTTAATTCTTGTGCAGCAAGCCAGTCATTGCTTGTTCTTTTTAACAATCCTAAATCTCTTGCAATACGCCCGACATGCAAATCTAACGGAATAATTAAATCCGCTGTAGTTATTGATTGCCATAAGCCGAAGTCAACACCATTCGCATCATTTCTAACCATCCACCTTAAAAACATGTTAATCTTTTTTGCTGCTGAACCTTTTTCTGGACATGCAATATGCCGCTCTACTCTTTTGGGTGAATCAAACGAAAGAAATACATTGCGAAATTCTGTTATGGTATTCTTCATATCCTTATTTTGATTAGCAAAACTTGAAGCAAACAAGCTTTCAAGACCATTCATTTGGGTATATATATAATGAAGTGCTTTAATGAAATACTTGCAGTCTTCATGATTAAAAGTGCGATGCTTAAAATTATCAAATCTATTTAAATCTTTTTGAGAATGATTGCAGATAAACTTGTAAGGCTCATTATCCATTAAATCTAACAAATAAATTGATTTTGATATTATTGTTTTCCTTTGTCCCCATGCAAATATTGATGCAAAAAAGCCTGCAATTTCTATATCTTCTTTATCCTTAAATTTATGAGGAATGCTTATTGGGTCATTAATGATAAAATCCTTAGTATTATATTTTAGGTAATTAGTCTCCAATATTTGTTTTATATTATCTCTCATTTTTGTAACTTTGCATTTATTTATAAATTTATTTAAACGAATAAATAACTTTTGTAATACAAAGATAAACTAATAATGACTTGCAATTTAAAATATATATTTATCGTAATTACTACTGCTTTCGTTACTCAAAGCTTAAACGCTCAAAACATCAAACCTTCTCGCTTTGAAAAAGCTTGGGCTTTAAAGCATATATTCGTTGCAAACAAAGCAAAGAAAATATCAAAAGAAGCTTCTACTACATCTCTGCAAATAAAAGAAAATAAAATATTAGACTTTGACGATAATGGAGGTTTTATTGATGCTTTCCGCCATTCTTATTGGATGGCACGATTAACTCAAGAAATAGGACAAAAAAAAGCCATCAAACTTGGTGTCGCTCATGAAAAGAAAAATTATAAAGATTTCAAAAAAAGAATCTCTACTACTCATGATTCTGTTAGCATACAAATGGATTTATTAAACAATCAAATTGGTTCGCAAATAGGAATAGAATATAAAGAACTCCCTAAAGAAAAACTTATAGAATTAATTGTGCAGCAAGTAAAGAATGGAAACATGTTTATTATACAAAAAGATACTTTACACAATTCGCTTGATATTAATGGAAACATAATCAATAATGCTGATTGGCAAGGAATTTATGTTAATAAACGTTGCTTAATAAAATCTAAATATCCTTTTACTTGTATACAAAAAAAATAGATGCAGTTAAAATTAACTACATCTATTTTTTTCCTTTCTAAATACAAAACTTTAAAGTTTTGTATTTAGAAAGGAAAGTATTCAGGATTAACAATTTCTTTCCAAGGCAAACCATATTGACCGATTTTTTCCATAAATGGATTCGGATCAAATTGTTCAACATTAATAACTCCTGTACCATTCCATTTCCCAGTTAATACCATCATTGCTCCAAGCATTGCTGGTACTCCTGTCGTATAAGAAACTGCTTGTGCTTTGATTTCTTTATAAACTTCTGCATGGTCACAATTGTTATAAATATAGTAAGTTTTTTCTTTACCATCTTTCTTGCCTCTAATGTAGCAACCAATAGATGTTGTTCCTGTATAATTTTCTCCTAAGCTTCCAGGATCTGGCAATACTGCTTTTAAAAATTGCAAAGGAATAATTTCTTTTCCTTCATAAATTATAGGCTTAATGCTTGTCATTCCTACGTTTTGCAATATATTAAGATGAGTAATATAGCTTTGTCCAAAAGTCATCCAAAATCTTGCACGCTTTAATGTTGGAATATTTTTTACTAAAGATTCTAATTCTTCATGAAATAATAAATAAGATTCTTTAGGGCCGACTTCTGGATAATTAATTGGTTTATGTTCTGATAATGCTTCTATTTCATGCCATTGGCCATTCTCAAAATATTTACCTTTTTGTGTAATTTCTCTTATGTTGATTTCTGGATTAAAGTTTGTTGCAAAAGCTTTTCCATGATCTCCAGCATTACAATCAACTATATCCAAGTAATTAATTTCATCAAAATGATTCTTTAGTGCGTAAGCTGTGTATATATTTGTTTGTCCTGGATCAAAACCACAACCTAAAACAGCAAGCAGACCCGCTTCTCTAAATTTATTGTGATAATCCCATTGCCATTTATATTCAAACTTAGCTACATCTTTTGGTTCATAATTGGCCGTATCCAAATAATTTACTTTAGTTGCCAAACATGCTTCCATGATTGTTAAATCTTGATAAGGTAATGCTACGTTTATAACAATGTCTGGCCTATAGCTATTTATCAAATTAATTAATTCTGGAATATTTTCTGCATCAATTTGTGCAGTTTTTACTTTCATATTTGTTATCTGATTCGCAATTTGCTCACATTTTGATAATGTCCTGCTTGCAAGCATTATTTCTGAAAATATTTCAGGAACTTGAGCGCATTTGTGAACAACTACACTGCCAACTCCTCCTGCACCAATAATTAATACTTTACTCATTTTTTTATTTTTATTTTTAATTATTAATATCAGCTATTTTTCCTGTTTTATAATAACCTGAAGTAAGCTTATCCCTTATTGCATTAAAAGCTTTTATCGTATAGTCTACATCTTCAAGTGAATGCACTGCTGTAGGTATCAATCTAATAATAATCATTCCTTTTGGTATGACAGGATATGTTACAAGTGAACAGAAAATATTGTGATTTGTTCTCAAATCATAAGTAAGATTTGTTGCTTCATCAACTTCTCCAGAAAGTACAACTGGTGTAACTGGAGAATTGGTGTTGCCTATGTTAAATCCACTCTCTCTAAGTCCTTTTTGCAACGCATTAACTATTGTCCATAATTTTTCTTTTAATTCAGGCTTAGTTTTTAATAATTCTAATCTTTTTAATGCTCCTATCACTAAAGGCATAGGTAATGATTTTGCAAATATTTGTGAACGCATATTATACGCAAGATACGTAATAACTTTTTGATCTGATGCAACAAATGCTCCAATGCTTGCCATAGATTTTGCAAATGTAGCAAAGTATATATCTATTCCATCTTGAACATTAAAATGTTCACCCGTTCCTGCTCCAGTCTTTCCCATGGTTCCAAAACCATGAGCATCATCAACTAAAAGTCTGAAATCATATTTTTCTTTTAATTTTATAATTTCATCTAACTTGCCTAAATCACCAGACATTCCATAAACACCTTCTGTAATAACTAATATGCATCCTCCTGTTTCTTTTGTTATTTGTTGTGCTCTTTGTATCATTAATTCACATCTTTGGATATCGTTGTGTGCATAAACAAAACGTTTTCCAATATGCAATCGTAAACCATCAATAATACATGCATGTGCTTCTGCATCATAAACAACAACATCTTTTCTGTCTAAAATAGAATCTATTATTGATAGCATACCTTGATATCCAAAATTAAGAAGATATCCTGCCTCCTTTCCCACAAATGTAGCTAACTCTTGCTCCAACTGCTCATGATATTTTGTTTGCCCTGACATCATTCTAGCGCCCATAGGATAACCTAATCCCCAATCTTTTGCTGCTTGAGCATCTGCTTCTCTAACTTCTGGATGATTTGCTAAGCCTAAATAATTGTTAAGGCTCCATGTAAGTACTTCTTTTCCTCTAAATTTCATTCTTGGTGCAATTTCTCCTTCAAGTTTTGGAAATAAAAAATATCCATGCGCTTGCTCAGCATATTTGCCAAGAGGAGTTTTATCAATGTTTAATTTATCAAATAAGTCCACTGTAGTTTAATTTTAAGTATTAATTAATTTAGTATTACGCTATTTATATTTGCAAAATTATAATTAAATTTTCAAAATAAGCCTTTAGATATTATTTTTTTTACTTTTTTTTGTTGTGTAACTAAAAAAGGTAAACATTTTTAGTCGAGTTTTTCTGTTAAAGCTTTATAGCGACGTCCCCAAAATTTATATTTGGTTAGAGAAGTGTAAACCATAAATCTTTCAATTGCTCTTAAGCGCATAAGATAGTGTATAATGCAATAACATATTCCCAGAAAAATTAAAAATACTAAAGGTTTAATAAAAAAAATAATTGTTTCATTTTCAATAATGCTAAAAAATGATGAAAAATATCTATAAAATAAACCTATTATTAATGAATAAAATATTATTACCCCAAAAACAAATCCATGACCTGTTTCTATTGCCTTTTTAGGACAATTGCTCATGCATTTCATACAACTTTCACAATTGAAAGTCCAAAACGGACGATTATCTAATTTTATAATACCTTTAACTGGACAGCTTTTTATACATATATCGCAACCATTGCAATCTGACGAAGCATAATAAGTCTTTGATATAGCAAAACGACCAATAAAGTAATACAGCAAAGCAATAGGAGAAATAAGAATATCCTGAATAATTTCTCTTACTGATTTAAAATTGGTTTTGCCTGCAATAATTTTTTCCATGTAAGAGCTAACCTTTTCCTTATTTTTCTCATGAAGATACTTTACTGTTCTTTCATTTAATCCTGGATGTACTGATATCCAATTTGAAGGCAAATCTACAGGAATCATCCCCACAATGCTATATCCTTTTAGTTTTAACATTATTGAAGATAAGTAAAATGCAATGCCCGTTAGTCCAGGTGTTATAAACTTTCCTATAAGCATACCAGCTCTAGTATTCATTAATAATATATTGTTTTTCCCTTTAGGAAACCTCATTATAAAATGAAGCATGATAGGGGGATAGTTAAACCCATGTACTGGTGAAGCAAAAACAATTAATGCATCCGAAGCTGGAGGCTCAACTAAAGCTCTATTTGCATTTGTAATATTTATAATCTGAGTTGGAATATTATGCTTTAATGCAACATTAGAAACCCATAAAGCAACATTTTTTGAATTACCTGTTCCCGAAAAATAATAAATGATAATGCTTTTTATTTGCATATTCGTTTATTTTTTAATCCAGTTTAAATTCTTCTTTCCAATAGTCTTTACTGTCCCAATTAGGCTGATCTGTCTTTTTTAAGAGATAGTCACCCATAACTAAATAATCCATTTCTGTTCGCATAAAGCATCTGTAAGCATCATCAGGCGAACAGATAATCGGCTCCCCTCTAACATTAAAACTTGTATTAACAACTAAACCGTAACCAGTCTTTTCTTTAAAATTATTTATTAAAGTCCAATAGCGAGGATTGGTTTCTTTATGCACTGTTTGTATTCTTGCCGAGAAGTCAGTATGAGTAATTGCTTGAACATCAGAACGAATAATGTATAACCTTTCCATTAAAGGAAGACTATGATAATTCTCTGGGAGATTGTTTAGCCTATCTTTAACAACATTTGCTACAAGAAGCATGTATGGCGAATCACATTCCATTTCAAAAAAATTACTATTATCTCCTGCCAAAACAGAAGGTGCAAATGGACGAAAACCTTCTCTATATTTTATCTTTAAATTAAGCTTCTTTTGCATTTCTGGATTACGAGGATCTCCCAATATCGAACGATTACCTAAAGCTCTTGGCCCAAATTCCATTCGACCTTGAAACCAACCAATAACATTCCCTTCAGCTATATATTGCGCAACATCGTTAGCTAATAAGTCAAAGTTGTCAAATTTTAAGCATGTTGCTTTATATTTCCTGCAAACTTTTTCAATATCAAAATTTGAATATTCAGGTCCAAGGTAAGCTCCTTTCATCTCATCCATATTTCCTGAATATTTCCTTTCTTGTTGGAAATATAAATAATGAGCAGAATACGCAGCTCCTAAAGCTCCTCCTGCATCTCCTGCAGCTGGTTGAATAAATATATTGTCAAACATTTTTGTTTGTAACAACTTCCCTGATGCAACACAATTTAGAGCAACTCCTCCTGCCATGCAAAGATTTGACGAGCCTGTTATTTTTTTTATTTCTGCTGCCATTTTTAAAATAACTTCTTCTGTTATTATTTGAATAGCAAGAGCAAGATCGCAATGATGTTGCTCCATCTCGGCTTCTGGTTGTCTCGTTTTAAATCCAAATAGTTTATCCCATTTTGATTCATTAATCATTTTTAATCCAGTGGCATAGTCAAAATAATCTTGGTTTAACCATATCGAACCATCTGCTTTTATGTCAAGTAAATTTTCTTTAATCAATTTGATAAAGTTATTGACATTTCCGGAGTTCGGTATTCCATAAGGGGCTAAGCCCATAAGTTTATATTCCCCAGAGTTTACTACAAATCCTAAAAAATATGTAAATGCCGAATATAGTAACCCTAACGAATGTGGAAAATGAAGCTCTTTTATTATTTCTATTTTATTGCCATTACCATGTGCTAATGATGTTGTGGCCCATTCCCCAACTCCATCAATCGTTAATATTGCTGAATCTTCAAATTTAGATGCATAAAATGCACTCGCTGCATGTGATAAGTGATGTTCTGGAAATAATAGTTTTAACTTTTTTTTATTATAGTTTTGTATTTTCAAAAGCTCTTCATGGATTATTCTTTTTAGAAATATTTTTTCCTTTATCCATATTGGCATCGATTTTATAAATGATTTCAAACCTGAAGGTGCAAAAGAATAGTACGTTTCTAAAATTCTTTCAAATTTTAAAAATGGTTTGTCATAAAATACCACTGCATCAAGTGAATCTAATGTTAATCCTGTGTAGTCCAGACAATATTTTACAGCATTAATAGGAAATGAGGAATCTTGCTTTTTTCTTGTAAAGCGTTCTTCTTGTGCAGCTGCCATTATTTCTCCATTTTGAAGAATAACTGCTGCCGAATCATGATAAAAGGCTGATATTCCAAGAATATTCATAGTTTATATTGATATAATAAAGCACAAACCTAATATATTTTTTGATAGAACCGCATTTTAAAAGTAAATAATTTGTTGTTTTTTTTCTTCTTTGAACTTATGAAAATAAAACTTTTAGATTTATATTCAATTGTTTACAAAATTTTAAGCAGGTGAAATACACACTAGATATATTGAAAAAACGTGCATATTTTAATGATTCACAATATTTTAACACTCCACATAAAAATAATCTATGATTATCCCTGTAAACGCAAGACAATTAGCCGCAATAAATAAAGTAAAAATAAAAAAAGTTCTAATTGGTTTAGTACCTAAATACGTATGTTAAATTGTGCACGTAATTAAATATTTCTGCATCTTCTTCTAAAAAACTAACATTACGTCTTGCCATAACTATTTCTGCTGTTTTGACTGCTTTAGATAATAAATAACTTTCAAAACCTCCAACTGGGCTACCCCATGAGAACGATGGAACAAAATGACGTGGATAACCTGCCCCGAAAACATTTGAGTTAATGCCAATTACGGTTCCTGAGTTAAACATACTGTTTATGCCACATTTAGAATGATCTCCCATCATTAATCCACAAAATTGTAATCCTGTATTTATAAACCTACCTGTATTATAATTCCACATTTTTATTGCAGAATAGTCATTTTTTAAATTAGAAGTATTCGTATCTGCTCCAATATTACACCACTCGCCAATTACAGAATGGCCTAGAAACCCATCATGAGCTTTATTCGAAAATCCAAAAATTACTGAGTTTGATAATTCTCCTCCTACTTTTGAATACGGACCAATCGTCGTATTGTCATACACTTTGGTTCCCATTCTTACCGTTACTCCTTCACATATCGCAATTGGACCTCTAAGCATACTGCCTTCTTGTATTATTGCATTTTTCCCAATATAAATAATTCCTTCACTTGCATTTAAAAAGGCATGTCTTACTTGCGCTCCTTCTTCAATAAATATATTTTCTCCTGCTGTGACCCAATTATTGTTATAGTCTATTTCTTGCGAAATTCTGTTTTCTGTGATTTTTTTAAAATCCAAATACATCGCAGCTTTGTTATGAACAAAAATATCCCAACAAAAATTCAATTTAATATACTCACATTCAATATTTACTTTTTCGTAGTTATTAATATTAAGATTGTCTATACTTATTTTGTCTGACAAATCATTAGGCACATAAAATGCTATAACAACTTCATTATCAACCAATGCTTGACCTGGTGTTAATAACATTATTTTACTTATTAATTCATCTGAAGGAAGCATTGAGCCATTAATTAAAACGTTATTTGTTTTAATATTTGCTGGGTATTTTTTACTTAAATACGAATCAACCAAAACTGAAACTTGTGTTCTTAAAAATAATTCCCACTTTTCTTTTATTGTCATAATCCCAATGCGTATATCTGCAACAGGCCTTAAATATGTGAATGGCAATAAGTCTTTTTTTGAGTCATCAAATAAAATATAATTCATAGTGCTTATTTTTTTTACAAATAATAATTTGTCAAAGTTATTATTTTTTTTTATCACACTACAAAAAATCACATTTATGTTGCAAAATGTATTTTTTTTGTACTTTTACTCTTATTAATATTTACTTTTTCTTAATAATTACATAAAAAAACAATAAATTAATTATAAAAATAATACTAAATCGTCAACTCTCGTAAAACCTTATCCAATAAGACTTACAACAGATGCGTCTACCAACATTAAAAAATCCTTTTTCTTTTGTTTTCTGACTACTACCCCAGCCCATCTTTGTTATCACAACATAATTTGCTTTGCAGCCTTCTTTTATCGTAATCTTTTTTTTACGATCTTCATAATATAGTAATGATTATGGAATTTATCAAGGATATCATTATAAAAAATGGAGCTAATGAATATTTAGTTTCATGTTGTAATTCTATCATTTTATTAAACAATTTTTGTTATTGATTGTAGTTCTTCTCATTAATATTAAAACAACCCTTATCCATAATATCTAAGATTTATATTAAGATTCTCTTTACTCGTATATTTTTAATTCGGTAAGTATTTTATCCATAATCTCTATTCTGGCTTTTGCAAAATCTGGATTGTTGTCATCAGGCGATTGGATGCAGTTTGAAAAATAATATACATTATCTTTGGTTTCAATATAACCAATATACCAGCCAACATTTTGAAATCCTTTTTCTTTTGTTTTCTGACCACCCCAGCCCGTCTTTGCCCTCACAACATAGTTTGCTTTACTACCTTCTTTTATCATAATCTTTTTTACAATCTCCATTGTACGTTTTGCAAAAGAAAGCTTTCCTTCATGTAATAGCTTTAGAAAGGCAATCTGCTGTTTAGGAGATATTCTTAGATTGCCCGCTAGCCAGTACCTCCCAAAGTATCCCTATTGCCATAATTAGCCTTTTCGAGCCAATGCTTCATTCTTTCACCCCCCACTCGTCTTGCCATTTCCTGATAATACCACACTGTTGAGTTGCGAAAAGCACTCTTCATGTCCTGATCTTTATTCCATTCAGGCCTTCCCCTATCAACTCCATCCCACTTTATTACAAAATTCTCATCCTTAATAACTCCCGTTTCCAATCCAATCAAGGAATTACAAATTTTAAATGTTGACGCAGGTGTAAACATCTCTGTATATTGCGCCTTATTGTAAAAATAGTATTTATTATTCTTTTCATCATACACCACAGCCGAACCATCA
>MEOD01000054.1 GCA_001768555.1 Bacteroidetes bacterium GWF2_29_10 | reverse complement strand
AAATCAAAAAAAGTTATTGTCTCATTTTATTTAAAATATATTATTGACCAAAAAGAAAAATTTACTTTTTTATTGATTATAAAAATTAGAATTTATAAATATTAGAACAAGTAAATTGATATTAAAAAATTTCTAATGGACAATTTGGGATTATTATTAACATTAAGTAAAGTTAGGCATTAAGATTATAATTATTTAGTTTTTTTGATAAAATTATTATGCTTTTATTAGACAAAATTATTATTTTATGAATTTTGGTTAGATATCTAAAAATGATGTACATTTGTCTAAAACAATAAATTAATTTAGAATGAAAAAATACATTTTTAGCATTTTTGTTGCTTTTATATTTTTATTTAATAATATCAATGCGCAGTCTTTAACTGATTTATTTAATTCAGCTTATGAAAAATATGAAAAAGGCGATTTTAAAGGAGCTACTTTGGATTATAATAAGGCAATTGAATTAGAGCCATCAAACCATCTATGTTATTATGAAAGAGGCACATTCTTTTTAGATACTGATAAATACGAAGAAGCAATTAAAGATTTAAGTAAAAGCATAGAATTAAAGCCAGATTACGCAGAAGCTTACCTTTTTAGAGGAATAGCTTATGATAATTTAGATAAATTAAAAGAAGCTTTAAGTGATTATAATTTTGCGGTATCACTTGATTCTACTCAGTATGTTGCTTTTTACAACATGGGAGTTGTGAATGATTTACTCGAAGAGTATGCAAGAGCAATAGAATGTTATACGAAATCATTAAATGATGATTCATTAAAAGCTTTTTCTTATTATAATAGGGGATATGATTATGAATTAGTAAATAAGCCGTCAATGGCATTTGCGGATTATACAAAGGCAATTGATTGTAATTCTGGATATTCAAATGCTTATTATAATAGGGCAAATTTATTGGTGTTTTTAGGTGATTATGAGAAAGCAATAAATGATTATTCAAAAGTAATAGAGTTAGAGCCAGATGCTCACGATGCATTTTTTAGTAGAGGTATTACGAAAATTAATGCTGGTTATAAATCTGATGGTTGTAATGATATACATAAGGCTGCGTTATTAGGGAATAGTATGGCTAAGGAATATGTTAAGGAAGACTGTAAATAATTAAGAGAAAAGGATGATAGATAAAAGAGCTCTAATAAAGACTACTCCATACTAATTGAAAAACATACAGAAACATATAGAGTTATCTATTTTATATTTTGGGTATATTTTATTTATATTCAGCATAAAGTTTAATGCTATTTCGAATGTGGCAAGCTACACTGGGAATATTTTGTTTATTAGTGCATGCTTAATATTTGTTTTAATTAGAGAAGACGTGTATAAAATAGTAGCCAGCATCTATGTTTGGTTGATATTTTTATTTTGTGTGCTATTTTTTGGATTTGGTTCTTTCTTTGGATTAAGTCCTTATGGTATAATATTTTATTTAAAAGTAATAGTTCTTATTGTATTTTTTTATAATTCAAAAATAAAACTATTAGATTTTATTGGCTTTTTAAACAACACTTATCTTATTTATTTATTTTTATCTCTTTTGGTTTATTTTAATATAATTCCACAACTAGTAGAGAAAGACAATTTAAATATTTTTATAGAGAGTTATTTTGGATTAACATTTACAACAATGTACGGAATAGAGGGAAGTACAGCAAGTATAGATTCCTACAGTGCCTTAGTTTTGGTTATTAACTTATTTTTAAATACAAATAAAAAGCGCTTTATATTTGTATTTTTATCATTATTTATTGCGCTATGGACAACAAGAATGACCCCCATTGTTTCTGTTATTGTTATTATAATTGCTTACATTTTTACTTTCAATAGAAAACTAGCTTTAATGTTAATAATATTTCCAATGATAATATTTATTATTGTTATTTATCTTTTGGTGTATCAAAGTATTTATGTATCTTATGAAGGAGCAAGCATCCCATTCGTTGATGCATTAGCTTTTTCGACTCATAGTAGAGCTTATTTTTGGCAATCACAATTAACTTATCTTTTAAATGATTATTCGATTAAGGATTATATATTTGGAAGATTTGACGAAGGTTTTGATTTTGATCTTATTATAGGTAACAGAGTAAAAAATAATAATCCACATAACTCATATCTTTATCTTTTTTATCGAAGTCCATTACTCTTCTTAATTTTTTACAATCTCTTTTTAACTTATTTTTATAAAAATTATAGGAAAGCGTTTGTTCCTCCAATATTTTTTATTTTACTTTCTTCATTTACGAATGTTAGTATTCTTGGGATTTATAATCCATCTTATTTGTTGGTGATTGTTTTCCTTTTAGTTGAAGGAGCAAAGAACAAAAATGATGAATTTTCGGCTAACTCATCGTCTCCAAGTGTCAATATTAACGAACCAATAATTAGCATAAATAGGCAATCGGAATAATTCGAAGTCATTGTCAGAAAAAGGATTTTCTACTTTATTAAATGTAAAATTCATTGAATTAAGTGACTTCTCATTTCCATAAATCCACGTTTCGCTATTAATGCTTTTATAAACTATGTGTGGAGCTCCCAATACAATATAGATCATCCCTCTATCGGTTTTCCAGCCTTCATAATAAGACGTAAAAAGTCTATTAGCATTTTGCACTCCTGTATAGTATTTTTTTATCATTTCTCTAGCTCTTTCTTTATTCCCAGTATTTTCTATCCAAAATGTATCAATTTTATTTTTTATTTCCTCAGTTTGTTGAATTTGCTCAAATTCTTTTTTAGATGTAATATATCTTATTGAGTTAAGCATCTCATTTACATTAGATATTGCAGGATAATTCTCGGCGAAACAAAATAGGCTTAAATACAAGTTTTCTTCTTCATTTAAATATATTTTATATATTCCTGTTTTTGTTGGATTAAACTCGAACCGATTGTTTGCCTCATTAAAATTTAGAGCAAAAGTGCTATCGTATTTTAAAAGGTTTGTCAATAATTTTCTACTATTAGAAGCGTGAGGAGGAGGAGCTATTTCAAAATTATTATTAAAATACTCTGCAATTAATTTTTTCTTTTTTGCATATTTATTTTCGATGCCAATTAAAGTATTAACATGAATGATATTGTCATTATTTATATTGTCATTTTCATATAGTAAATAATAATCACCTCTTATTTTAGATTTTATTACATTAAAGTATTTAACGTATGAGTTTTTAGAAATAATGTCTGTTAAAACTATTTTTATTTTAAAATCTTTTTCAGGAGTATTAATTTTAACTTTATTTTCAATTTTAGAGAGGCTAATATTTTCAATACTATCATTTATATAAACAGTAGCGGAGTCTAACATTTTCTTGTCAAATTCATAATCATATACCAGATAATTAATTTGTAAGCTATAATTATATTTACTGTTTTCATCTGTTTTAAAGTAACTTACTTGTGATGCAGTTATTGTATAATAAATAAACAAATCATCGTTTTCTTTATTTATAGAAATATTTGGTTTAAAATAAGAGTCTTCTTGTTTATATAAATAAGAAATATTTGTGCGGTATAAATCATAATACGATTTACAGGCTGTAAAAAACAAGAAACACTGTGTTGTAATAAATACAACAATAAAAATGACTTTATATTTTTTATAAAAAGAAGTCATTTTTTTATTATATTAAAATAGTTTTTTGAGTTTCTTTTTTGCCTCTTCTTTTATTTTATTTTCTGCTTCTTTTTTTGCCTTTTCTGCTTCTGCTTTCAGTTTTGCTTCTGCTTCTGCTTTTGCTTTTGCTGCTTCTGCTTTTGCTTTTGCTTCAAGTTCTTGTTTCTTTTTATCTGCTTCTGCTTTTAATTTGTCTGTTTCTGCTTTTGCTTTGTCTTCAAGTTCTTGTTTTTTCTTATTTATTTCATCTTTTACTTTATCTTTGATTTCGTCTTTGATTTTATTTTTTGCATCTTTCAAACTTGTTTTAACTGTTGGATTAGAAATTGTCCCACCTATTAAAGCATTAAGCTTAATCATATCTCCTATTTTCACATCAACGCCTTTTGCCCCAGCCTGGGAGGATAGATTATCAATTAAGTTATTAGCCACACCTCCTAATTCTTTTCTAGGTACTTCAATATTCATCACATAATCTATTGATTGATCAAAAGAAGTAAATCCTTGTATCGTTGATTTAAAGTTTCCCAGCTTAATATCAAAAGGTTCTACATTGATTTTTCCTTCAGCAAAAGAAAAAGATATATTAATATTATTTAGCTCCATTTTCTTTAGCTTGTCATACTTTATTGCATCTGCCAATTTATTTATAGATTTAACATTCTCTATAACCACCGTTTTAGTAGTAAGTCTTCCTGCGCCATTCATTGATTGATATATAGGTTCCATTTTTTCATTTAAATCTGTATTTAGAGTTAATTCTGAAGAAAATTTACCTGACGCATTCTCAGCTATAGGAGCTAATTTTTGTACAGTATTAAATGTTACAAATGATTTTTTAATATCAAAATTATTTATTTTCAGCATGAAATTGACTTTTGCTTTTTTTATTTCTGGAGTGCTATATGCTCCATCCATAATTAAATTTCCATCTAATAAATTCATACTAAGATTCTTCATTTCGACTTTTTGCTCATAAATATGTAAACCTCCATTAACATTATCAATATCAAGATTGTCATAAATAAGTTTATTTATTTTAGTTTTTAATGTAAAGTTTATATTGTTTGGGATGTTTATTATTTCCAAAGAGGATGTATCCGAAGACTCTGCTGTAGTTGCCTCGGAAGTTGAACTAGAGAACTCGTTTATATTAATATAATCGGAATTTAAATTTAGAATACCAGTAAGCATATCCCCATTAAAATAATAAGCTAGCACATTGTCTAGTGTTCCATTCATTTTAAAATCAGAACGTCCAACAAACATATCTAAATTTTTAAGAGTTACATTTTTAGGGTTAAAATTAAGTTCCATATCATTAATAATTGTTTTAAGAGGTATATCATTACTAATATAGTTAAAATTTGTTAATTTAAGATTTCCAGAGGCGTTAAAATCTTCAAAATTATTTTGTTCAATTGCAGCTAGACGTCCTTTAGCTTTAAGGTCAGTTATAAGATTTCCAGATAGTTTCATATCTTTTTCAAGAGGAACTATTTTTTGTATATTATCCAGATTTAATTGTCCAACAAATTCAAAATCTATTTTAGGGTCTTTGATTGGGTCTGATGTTATAAGTTTAATATCAAAAGGATCTTTTTCCACCTCAAAATGACATAAAGAAAGATTTATTAATGTATTATCAGGTACTCCATCTGGGTTTACAAGTTTCAAATCAATATTTATATTATCAATACCCATAGGTAATGAAGGATAACGAAACATTGCATTATTTACCTTTAAATTAAACTTAAAAGCAGGCATTTCTACTGCGTTATATTTACCCTTTAATTCTCCATTCAAAGCAAATTTTCCTGAAGTTTTAACATCACTAAAATCTTTATAATATATTGCAGGGATAAGAGATAATATATTTTTAAAATCAGTTTGTTTAGAATAAAACGTCAGGTTCATTTCCATACTTGTGTCTGGCATTGCAAAATATCCATCTACTCCCACCTCCAATTCATTCATGTTAATTTTATTTTCTTTAAAAGTAAATTTAAATTGAGGCATATTTGCATTGATATCTGCTTTTATTTTTGTGTTAACATTGCTAATATATTTAATTCCTTCGTATTTTACATCAAGCTTTTTTATTTCTGTCATAGTTTCAAGCAAAAAATCATCTTGAGTAAAATCACCTTTAAGGCTATGGGTTAATCCTTTACAATGCATATAGAATTTCAAGCTATCATCAGAGAATTTGATGTCTGCATTTTCAATATAAACTTTTTTAAGGCTTAATTTGAATTTAATAGGTTCGGTTGTTTTGGAAGTATCTGTAACAGCAGTGGTATCGGGATAAGTTATATCCCAATTAGTTTGCCCATTTTTAAGAACAACAGCTCTAATAATAGGATTGTATAATTCTACAGAATTTATTTCGAAATTATCCCCTTTAATGACACTCATTATGTTTAATTTCAAGTACAATCTGTCAGTATAGGTTAATGTATCATTTTCAAAATTGCCAACACCTGTTATTTTTAAGTTTTCTATTTCTAAAGAGAAATAAGGAAACGAACTTATTAATCCTAAATCAATGTCTCCAAAATCTAATTTTGCTTTAATGTTTTTATTAGCTTCTGTTTTTATTATTTCTACAATTTTATTTTTATAAATAAAAGGTAATGCGAGTAATATAACTAATAATAATGCAACGATTATTCCTGTAATTTTTAATGTTTTTTTCATGATGATAGTTTATTTTTTGATAAACAAATGTACATCTTTTTTTTTATAATTATCCACAAATATAATAAAACATAGTTAAATTATTTAGAATTCAAATTATGATCTTCAAATTTTTATGGAAAGCTATAAGCTTGTTTTTAAAATATATTATGCTATTACTAAGAGGGTATCTGAGTTGAATTAAACATAATTTTGATATGGTGTTAATATGTAGTACATTTTAGAACATCTCTATTGGAAGTCTTTTGGATAAGGTTTTACAAATGATGGTAGATAATTTTGGTGTAATTTGACAATTAATTTATTGTGTGTGTGTTTATGTAATTTGATTAAAAAAAATGTTTGATATTGTTTATACAAGAACAAAAGCACAAAACATGTTTTTATTTTACAATACAAGTATGTTGGTAAAGATAATAATAATTTGATAAAAGAGATGATTCTTAGTGTATTTCCAAAAAAGTTCACAAAAAAAATCACATTAATAAAAAAGGTCTTCTTTACTTTATGGTATTTTTGTATTAACTAATACTCACAAGCTTTACAAAAATAAATAAAAAAAAGTATAATTATTATTAAGAATTACAAAAATTTGTATCTTAGCAAAAATATTTCGAGAAATGGAGTTAAAAAAACTAATGTTTATATTATTTTGTTGTATTGGAAACATAATCAATGCACAAGATATACATTTTTCACAATATAATGCTTCTCCTTTAAATTTAAACCCTGCTTTAACTGGATTTTTTGATGAAGATTACAGGTTTACGTTAAATCATCGGCAACAATGGCGTTCTGTTACGGTTCCGTATCAAACAATATCAGCATCAATAGACCGAAAAATAATAAATGATAAAAGCAAAAAAGACATTTATGGTTTTGGACTTCAAATTAATAGAGACAAGGCTGGAGATTCTGAGTTTGGTATAATTCAAGCACTATTATCATTTGCATATACGCGATCTTTAAACAAAGCTAATACACATTATTTATCATTTGGATTTAATACAGGTCCAGCTCAAAGAACTATAAATTATTCGAAATTAACATTTGATAATCAGTGGGATGGGTCAATGTACAATCCTGATTTATCCACAGGAGAAACATTTAATATTAATGATTATTTCTTTTTTGATGTTGCAATAGGAGCTAATTGGTTTGGGAAACTTAGTGATGATTTAAATGTTAATTTAGGTACTAGTTATTCTCATTTAAATGAACCTTTACAATCATTGTTTAACAATCCTGATATACGCCTTGATAAAAAGTTAACAGGGCATTTAAGTTTTGAATATCATGCAAGTGACAAAATTGTAATATTGCCTACAGCTTTATATTTAAATCAAGGACCTCTTCAGGAAATTACATTTGGACTTTTTGGGCGTTATGTTAAAGAAGATAGTAAATATAACTACTTAGCATTTAATATTGGTAATTTTTATAGGAACAAGGATGCTTATGTCATTGTTTTAGGAATTGATTATAAAAAAATATCTTTTGGTATTAGTTATGACTTAAACCTGTCTACACTTAAACCAGCAAGTAACTTAAAAGGAGGATATGAACTTTCTTTACAATATAAAATAAGTACAAAAAAATATTCATATAAAAGACAAATTAACTGTTTGATTTTCTAATCATTGGTTTGTTAAAAAATAACAAAAATGCATATTAAAAAAATATTAATTACCTTACTAATATTTACATCAATAATTGGGAATGCATATTCTCAATCATTTAACGAATTAGTAAAAATAGGAGATTTAGCATATTCAGAAAGAGATTTCATTAGTGCTGTAGAATATTACAAGAAGGCATATAATGAAAATCCAAAAAATGCAGACCTTATTAACAAATATGCAGAAACAGCCCTACTTATCAAAGACTATATAGTTGCTGAAGAAATGTTTTTAAAATTAAAAGAATTAGATAATTCAACAAAATATCCATTAACAGAATTGAAATTAGGTTTATCACAAAAAAGTAATAAAAAATATGATTCTGCAAAACAATCATTTAAAAGTTATTATGATAAAAATAACGACAAAGATGATTATTGGATAAAAAAAGCAGAATTAGAGATAAAGGCTTGTGATTATTCTATTAAAGAAATGGGCAAAGAAGATACCATAAACAAAGTAACAATTAAACATCTAGACGAATCAGTAAATACTCCATATTCTGAATATGCAGCAATGATTATGGGAGATACTGCGTTGCAATTTACTTCATTAAGACCAGATGAGGAATTCGAGCAAGTTTCAAAAGATAAAATAATCCCGTCTATATACTTAACTAAAATATTTAAATCAATTCTTGATAATGATTCTTATTCTAATTCTGAAAAAGTAAATGAGACTTATAACAAATCAACTAAATATCATATATCTAATGGGGCTTTTAGTCCTGATTTTAAAAAGTTTTATTTTAATCTTTGTACGACAACAGACCCAGTAAAAAGCATGTGTGATATATACTATACTGAATATAAAAATAGGCAATGGCAAATTCCCGTTAGGATGGATGCAGTTAACATGAGTGGTTACACTTCTATTCAGCCAAATATTGCTGATGATGGAGAAAATGGGCATATCTTATTTTTTGTTTCAGACAGACCTGATGGATATGGTAAATTAGATATATGGTATTCTAAAATTAAAGATGGAATCACATCAACTCCAGTAAATGCAGGAAGTACAATAAATACTTTTGATGATGATGTTACTCCTTTTTATGATTTAAAAAATAGTACTCTTTACTTTAGTTCAACAGGACATGAGGGATTAGGCAACTTTGATGGGTTTAAATCAGAAGGTACTGTTGATAAATGGGGAACTCCAGTAAATTTAGGGAAAAACTATAATACAAGTTATGATGACTTTTATTTTACAGTAAATTATACAGATGAAAGCAAAGGTTACTTTACATCAAACAGGATAGGAACACTTACTTTGCATGGGGAAACTTGCTGTTATGATATTTTTGAATATGAAAAAGAAGTAAAGAAAAAACCAGTGCCTAAAGATACTACAGAAAATGTTGCTGCAACATCATCCAAGGATACGACATCAAGTTCAGCAGAAATTATAGCAAAAGAGGGTAAGCAAGGCGAAAGAAGTTTAATTCCTGATAATTTAACACAAAAAGCATTCTTAGATACTGCTAATATTAAGAATACTATTGACAAGTTTTTCCCTATTACATTATACTTTCATAATGATGAACCAGATCCTAATACAAGAAAAATAACAACTCTACAAAACTATAAAAATACATTAGATAACTATTATAAATTAGGAGGGAAGTATAAAGCAGAATATTCTAAAGGATTACCTGAAGAAGAAAGTGTTATTGCAAAAAAAGACATTGAAAATTTCTTTAAAGATTATGTAGAAACAGGTTTTGCTAAATTAGAACAATTTACAAAATTATTGCTATATGATTTAAAAAAAGGCAATGACATTATGATTACGATAAAAGGTTTCTGTAGTCCTCTTAACACTAGCGATTATAACTTGAATTTAGCAAAACGAAGAATAACAAGTTTGAAAAATTTCCTACGAGATTATAATAACGGCGAATTTCTTAAATACATAAACAATGGTAGTCTTTCATTTGAAGAAATTCCTCTTGGTAGTGATTTAGCCCCCAAATATGTCAGTGACAATCCAAATGATGTTCGTAATTCTGTTTATAGCATTGCAGCTGCATTGGAAAGGAAGATTCAGATTATGGCATACAATTACAAAAGAGATGACAAACAAAATTCAAAATCACACACAAATAAAAATATAGAAGAAAACATAGTTTACAGAATACAAATAGCATCTTCTTCAAAAGATTATTTATCTGATAGCTTACAAAATGCTTTTAACCTAAGAGAAAAGCTATACGTAGAAAAGCAAAGAGATGCTTTTAAATATTTATTTGGTAATTTTTTAAATTATAAAGAAGCATCAAATTTTAATAAAAACTTTTTACAAACCAAAGGAATTGCTTCTTTTGTTGTAGCATATAAAAACGATAAAAGAATTGACATTAAAGAGGCTATAAATAAAAGCAAGTAATAAACATAAATATACATTTTAAATTATGAGAACAAACATTATTGCAGGAAACTGGAAAATGAACAATGATATTTTCACAGGCAACAATCTTATTAATCAAATTATAAAACTTCTCGAAAAAGAAAATGCCAACCCTAATGTAAAAATTGTTATAGCCCCACCCTACACTAACCTATCCGAAGCAAAAGAAATAATTAAGAATAACACCCTAAATATATATCTTTCTGCGCAAAACTGTCATTATGAAGACAAGGGAGCATTTACAGGAGAAATTTCCCCATCAATGCTTGACGCTTTAAGTGTTAGTTATGTTATATTAGGACACTCAGAGAGAAGACTATATTTCAATGAAAAAGACACAATTATAGCAAAGAAAATTACATCAGTTATAAATCATAAAATGACTCCAATATATTGCTGTGGAGAATTATTAGAAGAAAGAGAAAATAATACATACAAAACAGTCATAAAAAAACAAATAGAGGAAGCATTATTTTCTTTATCAAATGAGCAAATGCAAAGTATAGTTATTGCATATGAACCTGTATGGGCTATTGGAACTGGGAAAAACGCCACATCACAAGAAGCTCAAGAAGTTCATCAATTTATTAGACAAACAATAAAATCTAAATATGGAACAATTGCTGACAACATACCTATTTTGTATGGAGGTAGTTGCAAACCAGACAACGCTCAAGAAATATTTACTATGCCTGATATTGATGGAGGGCTTATTGGCGGTGCGTCTTTAAAAGCTTCTGAATTTATTAGTATTTGGAAATCACTTAAATCATCTAAAACCATTTAATAAAATAATATTTATATTATATATTTTAATATTCATTAAACATTACGTTCATATTTATTAACCATGGAGTAGAAAGAGGTATGACCAAATTACCTTGCACTTCTTTCTCATTAAAACGTACATGCGTTTTTCCCACATAAGGCTTTTCTATAAACTTCTTTCATAAACATTCATGAGTGTGAAAAAGATGAAGTATATTGTAGTATTTCAAAAAAAGTAATATCACGTTTATTAGATAAATAATAGATTTAGATTAGAATTATTTAGTACTAATTATTAATAATTTCATTTTGTATAAAATTTATTTATTATCTTAGCAAATTATTTCTTACATATTTTTTGGGAATATAATATAAATATGTTTTATGAAGAAGAATAAAGTTTTATTTATTTTGCTCATAATAATTTCCAATTTTGTCTTTGGTCAAAATGGATGTGACCCTCCTCCTATTGCAAATGCTGGAAATGATCAAACTATATGTGGAACTCCAGCTAATATAACAGTTACTGGTGGTGATTCATGTTTTTGGAGTAATGGAGAAAAGACAACTACTATTACTGTATTCCCTACTATAACTACAACATATACCGTAACCATTACTTCTAATGGATGTACGGCATCTGATGATGTTAAAATAACAAGAAGCTCTCCTCCTCCTGCTAATGCTGGACCTGATCAAACAATCAATCTGGGAACTTCAACAATATTAACTGCAAGTGGAGGAGGAACATATAGTTGGAGTGATTCACAAGAAAATATGTCCATTTCTGTTAGTCCGACTATAATAACGACATATATTGTTTCTGTTACTAAATGGGGCTGTACGGCATCTGATGATATAGTAATAACAATTTATAAAGATACTAATATTGTAATTGTTGATGCAGGAAAAGACGTTACTATATGTAAAGGGGATTCTATTAAAATAACAGCACATGGTGCATATTCGTATATTTGGAACGTTAACGAAATAACAGATACAATGATAGTATCTCCAATTATGAATACTACTTATAAAGTAACTGGGAGTAAAAATGGGATGACAGGTTCAGACGATGTAATTGTTTATGTAGTTGATAATCCTAGTCCAAACATAAATGGTTCCCCACTTGTATGTAAAAATGATTCTACCATTCTTTCTGTTGGCGATTTTAAACAATATAAATGGTCTAATGGTGACACTTCTAGTTCTATTTATATTAAACCAACTAAAGACACTTTTTATACTGTAACAGTAACTGATTTAAATGGGTGTAGCAATATAGACACGATGAATATATCAGTTATTACAGAAATTAATGCAATAACACAAAATAGCACAATTGTTAAAGGAAATTATATTTATATTACAGCAAGTGGAGGTTTAACATATACTTGGAATACAGGAGAAAAAGCACCAGTAATTTATGTTACTCCAACTGAAACTACTACTTACTATGTAACTATAGCAGTTCAATCTTGCACATTACAAGACTCAGTTATTGTTAATGTGATGGACCCTTCAGGATATGTTGACGCTGGGGGTGATGTTGAAATATGCAAAGGGAATGAAATTACTTTATATGCTACCAATGCAGAAACATATGTTTGGAATAATGGAGACACAACAACCTATACAAATGTAAAACCGAGTGTTACAACAAGTTATTCTGTAACTGGAACCACCAAAGGATTCACTTCTGTTGACACAGTTGTGGTTGTAGTAAATGAATTCCCAGACATCAAAATAACAAATTTATCTCCTTTTGGGGACACTGTATGTCGAGGGAGCATTATTACTCTCTCGGCTTCTGGGGCATTAACTTACTCATGGAATACAAATAAATTAACGGAAAGTATCACTGTCAATTTAATAGGTAGCACTAATGAATTTATTGTCATTGGGGCTAATAATAAATGTATAAGCTATGCTTCAAAAATCATTACTGTTATTAATATAAATGCAAGCAATGACGAAACTATATGTAAAGGGGGAACTGCTACTTTAAGTGCATCTGGATGGAATAACATTAGTTGGAACACAGGAGACACGACTTCATCAATAAATGTAAGCCCAACAACAACAACAAAATACTATGCTTATGCAAAACACAACGGATGCACAACTGTAGATAGTGTTACTGTTGTTGTACAGCCCTACCCTATTGCTGACGCTGGAAACGATTTAACTATATGCAAAGGAACTTATGCTTATGTGTATGGCAATGGAGGATCTACATACAGTTGGAACACAGGTAGTATTGACTCTAAGCTGATCATTTCTCCTTCTGTAAAAACAACATATATATTAACCGTTTATGGTGAATATGATGGATGTTCTGATAAAGATACTGCTATTGTAAACATTATTTCAATTAATGCTGATGCTGGTGCAAATAAAACTATTAACAATGGAGCAACTGCTTTATTATCTGCATCTGGAGGAGGAATATATTCTTGGCACTTTGGATCTACTGAAGATAATGTAAATGTCACACCTACTACTTCTACAATCTATAAACTAACTGTAGTTAAAGATGGATGTACCGCAACTGACAAAGCCATTGTATATGTTACAAACAATTACACCGAGGCTTTCTTTGATGATACTATTTGTAATGGAGATACTATAAATATTGTTTCATTGGGTGCTACTGATTATTCTTGGAGCAATAATGCGACTACTCAATCAATCAATGTAAGTCCATCCATAACAACAACATACTATGTCACTGGAACTAAAAATGGCACTACTTCAACGGATTACATCACTATATTTGTAAATCCTTCTCCATTTGTTGATATAATAGCAGGAATAAACCCTATTTGCACTGAAAATGGAACAACTCTATACGCTAACGGTGCATCATCATACAATTGGGATGTTGGAGCAATCAGCAATAGTATATCAATTAAACCTAAAATAAATACAATATATTCTGTAACTGGAACTAATAATTATGGATGCTCAAGTAAAGCTGATATAGAAATAAAAGTAGGTTCTACACCCATTGCCAAAGCAGGTCCAGATCAAACTATTTGTAATGGAGAAAAAATTATATTACAAGCTTCTGGTGGAAACGAATACATTTGGAGTAACAATTCAAAAACCGATACAACAAGTGTTTCCCCTTTCATAAAAGCAACCTACTCTGTAACTGTATCTACAAATGGATGTTCCAATAAAGACGATGTTATTATATACGTAAACGCAGGGCTTATTGCAGATGCAGGACCTGACAAAACTATTTGTAGCGGAACAAATACATACATAAAGATTAACGGTTTAAGTACTTACATATACACTTGGAATAACGGCTTTTCTTCTGACTCAATAGCTATTCAACCCTCTCAAACTTCAACTTACATTGTAACAATATCTGAAAATTATTGCTCAACAATTGATAGCGTAATCGTTTTCGTTGCTCAAATACCTTTAGCAAATGCAGGTTTAGATAAAGCTATATGTAACATTGACACTACGAAAATAACTCTCTATGCATATAACGACCCTATTATTATATCATATTTGTGGAGCAATAACGCATCCAGTAGTATTATTAACGTAAAACCCACACAAACTACAACATATACTCTTACTGTAAACAGTGAATTTTGTAGCAATACTGACGAAGTAATAATATTTATCGGTACAATATCTCCAGTTAACTTAGGCAATGATACCAGTATTTGCTTTGGTAATAGCATAACTTTATCAGATATTTCAAAAAACACACATTTATGGAGCAATGGGAGCACCGAAAGCGAAATAATTGTATCGCCAACATCTACATCTACATACCGAATTACTTCAAGTAACAAAGAATGTACATCAAGTGATGAAATTATTGTAAATGTGTATGCTCGTTTAGGCATAACAAGTATTGTAAAAAACATACTTTGCTATGGCGAAAACTCTGGCAAAATTGAAGCAATACCTAACGGAGGTAAAAAACCTTACTCTTACATCTGGAGCAACAACCAAACAAAACCTATAATTGAAAATCTAGCAGCAGGAAATTACACCGTAGTTGTTACTGATTCAAATAAGTGCTTCGCATCATCTTCCTTTACAATTAAAAGCCCATCAAAACTAACAATTTCCATATTTTCAAATAATAGCAATTGCATTAATGATTGTAATGGGACAGCTTCAGTTAATATCATTGGAGGATCTCCGCCTTACAGCTTAAAATGGAGTAATGGTGACGAGAACTCCACAACAACAAACCTTTGCCCTAATAAATACAAAATAACAGCTACAGACTCCCACAATTGCACAATTAATTCTTTTGCAGAAATAAAAACAAACTCTTCTTCATCAAACATTAAAATAATAGCAGATAATAATTCTATAATCAAAGGAAACTCAACTAAACTTCACCTAATCAAAGACAACTCATACACATTCATTTGGATTGACGATAACGACCTAAATCAAACAGATGTGTTCAATCCAACCGCAACTCCATCTCAATCAAAATATTTCTATGCTACGATAACAGATCAATATAACTGCTCTTACTTAGACTCTATACTTATTGAAGTTACAACTCCATCTTGCGATGAACCTTATGTTTTTATTCCTAATGCATTCACCCCTAATGGAGACAATCAAAACGACATAATATACCTCAGAGGTGCAAACATTAAAAACATCCACCTTTCAGTATTTGACCGTTGGGGGGAAAAAATATTTGAAACTTATGACCAATCAATTGGTTGGGATGGAACATATAAAGGAAAAGCTCTACACACTGGCGTATATACCTACTACCTAGAGCTTACATGCCCTGATAATTCTCAACTATTAAAAAAAGGAAGCATTACTCTTATGAAGTAATTGTTCTCAATCATTTTTAACCCAGATTCGTCATTAGAATAAACATAAATCTTCTAGCTTTATTGATAAAAAGCTATATTTTATCTATTTGCAAATTATCTTATCAATGTTATATTTCCTTTTTTAAATAGTTGGTATCCATCTGGGCAAGTAAGTTCAAGATAATATGTGTATACAGCAGGAGCTAATTGTTTTCCTTTGTATGTCCCATTCCAACCAATTGATTGGTCATAAGTTTCGAATAAGTTTTCTCCCCAACGGTCAAATATTGAAAGGTGAAAGTCTTTAATATCTATTCCTCTAAGGTATAGCACATCATTTTGGTTGTCTCCATTAGGGGTGAATGTGTTAGGAATAAATATATAAGGTTCATCGCAAGATGGAGTTATAACTTCAATAAGTATAGAGTCTAAGTAAGAGCAGTTATATTGATCTGTTATTGTAGCATAGAAATGTTTTGACTGGCTAGGACTTGCAATTGGGTTAAACACATCTGTTTGATTTAGGTCGTTATCATTTATCCATTTGTAAGTGTATAGGTTTGATTGAATAAGATGAAGATTAGTATTGCTTCCTTTAACTATTGTGTCTTTGTCTGCAGTTATGTTGATGTTTGGGATAGAAGAGTTAGTATTTATTTGAACTGAAGAACTAATTTTGCAATTGCGAGAGTCAGTTACGGTAACATAATATTTATCGGGACAAAGGTTTGTTGCAGTAGGATTTTCGTCTTCATTGCTCCATTTGAAGTTGTAAGGAGTGGTCCCACCAATGATATTAGCAGAAGCTGTTCCATTGCAGGTTTCAATGCAATTAGTATTAGTTGAAGTAGTAGTTATAGATAGTGGGCTAGGATTGTCAAAAATGAAGAATGAAGAAGCAAAACAATTATTTTTATCTTGTATTGTTATAGAGTAAGTTCCTGCGCAAAGGTTTGATATTGTTCCAATATTGGAGTTATTGCTCCAAATATATTGATAAGGAGTTATACCCCCTTTTACATTTACTTTAAGTTCCCCATTGCAAGAATTGAAACAAGAAGGTTGCTGTATACCTGTAAATTCAATGTTTATTTTTTCTGGTTGAATAATTGTAGCAAAAGAGTCAAGCTTACATCCGTTATTGTCATACACTGAGAAACTATAAGTTCCAACCGTAAGTTCTTCTCTTTCATTTCCTGTTTTACCATCTTTCCAAATATATTGATAATTAGGCATTCCACCATTTGCGGTTAGTTTAATTTTCCCGTTATTATCATTGTTGCATTTAAGATTTTCAGTAGTAATGTCAATTGTTATAATTGCTTTTTCTTTTATATTAACATCGTATTGATGGTAACAAGAATTATTATCATAAACACTTAGAATATAGTTTCCAGCGCAAAGATTGTAAATGTTAGAAGTAGTATCTCCATTTGACCATACATATTTATATGGATAAATACCACCTATTGTTTTGCTATTAATATTTCCGTTACAAATACCATTGCATGTTGCATCTTGGTTAGAAAAAGTTGTCTGTAATTCGTCTGGTTGTATAATGCTATAGCTTTTTGTAACTTCACATTTATTAGAATCCTTTACGGTAATTGTATAATTCCCTTCGGATAAATTTTCGATAAAAGAAGAAGTTTTATTATTGCTCCAAGAATAAGAATAAGGTTGTTTTCCTCCATCAGCAATAATTTTTATAGCACCATTTGTTTGCCCATAACAAGTAATGTTTTTATTCATTCCAATGATAGCAAGCATTTCAGGTTGAGTGATAATAAAAGATTGATTAAAAGAACAACCTATTTCATCATAAATAGTCACTAAATATGTATTAGGAGAAAGATTGTCTATTTTATTTGTAGCCGTAACTCCATTAGACCATTGATAATTGTAATTTCTGGAACCTCCATTAGTGAGAACTTCAATACTGCCATTATTATCACCATAACAAATAACATCCTGAATAATACTATTTATTGAAATATTATCAAGAACTTTAACTGTAAAATTGCCAGTGTCAGAACATACATTTTTAGTTGCAGTAATTGTATATTTGGTATCGGTTGTTGGAGTGAGTATTTGAATTGAGCTATTTTTGCCATTGTTCCATAAGTAAGTATCAGCTCCATTTAGAGAAATTATTATTTCATTACCGAAGCATATAGTAGTATCTTTTGGGAAAACAAAGTCAAACTTTGCTTGCACATAAACAATAACATCATCACTTGCGCTACAATTATTGGCATCTATTACAGAGATCGTGTATGTTGTTGTTTCGGTTGGGTTGACTTTTATTTGTTTGTTATTTACGCCTATATTCCAAGAATAAGAAGTACTCCCTGTAGCATTAATAGTTATAGAATCGCCTTCGCAAATAGTTTTATCATTTCCTAGATTTACTAAAGGGAGATTATTTACAGTTACGCTTATATCGGTTTTTGCTGTACATCCGTTGTTTGTTGCAGTAACAGTATATATCGAAGTTGTAATAGGATTTATAAGTATTTGTTTTCCAGTATCTCCATTATTCCAATAAAATATAGAAGCATTTGCGTCTACAGCAATATTAATACTTTGCCCCTTGCAAACAGTATAATATTTTTGTCCCGATATTACAGGAATATTAAATGTTTGAATATAAACGGAGTCATTAATATTGCAACCATTCAAACCTACGGTTAGTTTCCAAAACTTATCAACAGTTGGTTTTATAATTATGCTTTGAGTGTTTTCTCCCGTTTCCCATTTGTAGTAGTTTCCTCCGTTTGCTGTTATTATTAAGTTTTCGTTTTTACAAGTTTGAATAGTATCAGCTAAAGAGTTTACAGGCAATTTTTTTACTATTATTTCAAATGTATCAATACGTTCACATCCAAAACTATTTTTTGTTGATAATGCATGTTTTTCTGTACTTGTAGGTTTTATGCTAAAGCTACTTCCAGTATATATTCCGTCCCAAATGTAATTGTATTTATCATTTAAAGTAAGCTTAAACGAATCATTTTCGCAGATATAATATTGCTTATTAACCATATTTTCAGGGACATTGTTAACAGTAATAACAATATTATCACTAGCAGTGCAGCCCTTGTTAGTAGCTGTTAATGAATACGTAGAGGTGTATATAGGAGTTATAGTAATTGTGTTTGTAGAAGTACCGTTGTTCCATAAGTATGTTTCGGCGATAGAGGAGTCTGAAAGAGTAATACTACTTCCAAAACAAATTGAAGCATCATTACCGATATTAATTTTAGGAGCATTGTTAATATAGACAATAACATTATTAGTTGCACTACAAAAGGCGCTATTTACGGTTAAAGTATAAGTAGTTTCTTCAGTAGGTAAAACTGTTATAGAGCTTGAAGTAAAGCCATTACTCCATAAGTAAGAAACTATATTAGTGTCATTATATGCACTTAATTTAACTTTAGTTGTATCGTTATCGCATATAGTTTTATTAATTCCTGCATCGGCAACAGGAATAGGAGCAACATTAATTGTAACAGTGTCTTTTGCGGTACATCCATTTAGATTGGCAGTAACTACGTAATTTTGTGTTGAAGAAGGACTAACTATAATGATTGAATCTATTGTTCCATTACTCCAAGAATAGGTTGAGCCTCCAGTAACTTTGATTGTAATACTATTTCCTGCACAAATCGTTTTATCATTGCCAGCATTAGCTGTAATTTTTTCTATATAAATAACAACAGAGTCAATGTCTGAGCAACCACCAGAAGTAGCAGCAAGTATATAAGTTGTGTTTATAGAAGGATTAACCGAAATAATTGAATCTGTTATACCATTGTTCCATGAATAACTTGTTCCTCCGGAAGCATTAATAGTAGTTGTTGTTCCAAGACATATTGTTTGATCAGCTCCAGCATTAGCAGTAGGAGAAGGATTAACATATATTATGACATTATCAGAGGCAGAGCATCCATTTGTTGACACTGTGACTGTGTATGTAGTTTTTGTTGTAGGAATTACGCTCGTTGTGTCAGTATTTGCTCCATTATCCCAAGAATAAGAATTACCACCCGATGCTTTTAGAGTAATGTTGTAAGCATTGCAAATGGTTTGGTCATTTCCAGCATTTGCAATAGGAGTTGTCCCTGTATTTATTGTTATATCAGCTGTATTAGTGCAACCAAAATTATTTGTTCCTGTTATAGAATAAACAGAACTTGTTGTGGGGTTTATATAAATACTATCATTTATTGCTCCAATATCCCATGTATATGATGTAGCACCTGTTCCTTTTAATGTTGTTCCTATTCCAGAGCAAATTGTACTTGCTCCTGCTATTATCCCAACAGATGGAGTAGGGTTAACAGTAACAGCTACGGTATCTATTGATGTTATTCCAGCTTTAGTTCCAGTAACATAATAAGTTGTATTTATTGTAGGAGCTACTTTTATAGATGCAGTATTGTCACCTGAACTCCAAGAATATGAGTCTGCTCCTATTGCTGTAAGATATATTGAGTCTCCAATACATATTACTTGAGGGAAGAAAGCCTCAATATAATTATTTACTACGTAAACAATAACTTCATCTGTTGCTGTGCAGCCATCTTTATCCACTGTTAATTTGTAAATAGATGTAATACTAGGACTAACATTTATGGTATCTATATTAAACCCAATATCCCAAGAATATACTCCCCCACCTGATGCAATTATGGTTGCATTTCCTCCTTGATTGATAGTTTGATCTGCTCCTGCATTAGCATAAGTATTAGTAATATTAATAACAATAGTATCAATGTCTGAGCAACCATTATATTGACCATAAACAGTTAATATATACGTAGTTTTTATTGTTGGAGAAACAAGCAGGATAGAATCATTACTTCCTGTATTCCAATAATAATAAGTTCCTCCATGAGCATTTATGGATGTACTTGTTCCTGTACAAATAGTTTGGTCATTTCCTGCATCAGCAGTTGGATGTTGAATAACTGTGACAATAATGTTATCTTCATTTGTGCACCCATTAAGATTGGCTGTAACAACATAAGTTTTTGTTAGAGTAGGATTGACTATTATAGAATCTTTATTATCCCCTGTGTTCCAATTATAAGAAGAGCCTGTAGTAGCAATAGCTTTAATATACGTGTTTGTTCCGATGCAAATAGTTTTGTCATTTCCTGCATCAATAATAGGTAATGGTTTTATAGTAATAATAACTTCATCAGTTTCAGAGCAACTCCCTATTGATGTAGTTAGTGTGTATGTTTTAGTTGCATTAGGTTTTATATTTATGCTTTGAGTTGTATCTCCTGAGCTCCAGCTATACTTACTTGCTCCAGAATTAGCTGATAATATTATGGTATTTCCTTCACAAATAGTTTGATCGCTACCCGCATTAGCTGTAATATTTACTACAGAAATAAAAACAGAGTCAATATCCGAACAACCCGATGAACTGGCCGTTACTATGTAAGTTGCATTGTTTGCAGGATTTGCAGATGTTGTATCTGTAGTTTTTCCATTGCTCCACGAGTAAGTAGTTCCTCCTGTAGCTTTTAAAGTAATTTTAGTACCAGAGCAAATAGTTTGGTCAATTCCTGCATTAGCTGTGATGTTCCCGATAGAGATAACAACATTATCGGTATCTGTACATCCTGCTGAAGTAGCTGTAACAGTATATGTAGTTTTCACAGCAGGGCTAACGGTAGTTGTATCTGTAGTTTTCCCACTACTCCATGAGTAAGTGGTTCCCCCTGTAGCTTTTAATGTAATTTTAGTGCCCGAGCAAATAGTTTGGTCAATTCCTGCATTAGCAATAGGTATAGGGTTTACAGTAATAATAACATTGTCGGTATCTGTGCAACCTGCTGAAGTAGCTGTAACAGTATATGTAGTTTTCACAGCAGGACTAACGCTGGTTG
>MEOD01000053.1 GCA_001768555.1 Bacteroidetes bacterium GWF2_29_10 | reverse complement strand
TATACAAAATTATTTAACACAAACAACTGTTTGTTAATAATTTATGTAATTATTTTATGAAATTTTGCCTTGCAACGGTCTCAAAATAAGTAATTACTTTATTATTCGAACTAATTAGCCGCTCCGAGAGGTATATTACCCGCTATACAAAGGATTTTTACCCACTCCTAGAGATATATTACCCGCTATACAAAGGATTTTTACCCGCTCCTAGAGATATATTACCCTACAAAATAATCTCTTAATTATCTTGTGCTTTGATTTTTTTCTTCTTACGCCTAAAAAAATCAAAGAAATTATCAAACTCTCTTCTATAGAAAATACCTACACCTTGCGTATAATGCCCAGTATTTGTATAATTAAGAATTTCATTATTATTCGATTTATTAAATGCTTTTACTCTAAAAGAACCTTCCCTATTTATTTTTAGTTCAACGTTAACATCACCCACGATGTTGGATGTTTTTTGGTTTGCCACACCGACGTTACCATCAATAACTAATCTATTATTAAAAAATTGCTTTGATAATGCCAATTCTAACTCATCTGAGTTGATTTTATTTCCCGCTCTGTAATTTACTCCAATGTCTATATCTGAATTAATATGAGACAGCCAATTACTTAATTGATTTGAAAGCATTTCAGATGACGTTGTCCCTACTCCAGAACCAAAATTATCTGCATTTACAGGATTAGGATTTGTAAACCTATTTAAAAGTAATAAAGAAAAAACCTGCTTATTTAATTCTTCGTCAGTGCTAATTACATTGCTTACCATAGTTTTTGTATATTCATCGCTTGAAGGAAGATTTATCTTAAAGGTTATTGAAGGGTTGAATAATTTGTCATTCAATCCCAATATACATTGAACGGGTATTCTTTTTTTAATATTCTCATTTGTGGAGTCAGGAATAATATCGTATAGAGTTGTTCGTAAATTATATATCGCATTTAGATTTACATCAGCATCATAAGGGTCCCCTTTCCATCTTATAAGTCCACCACGTTCTACTCTAAATTTTTTATTTATTATATTCTGCAAAGTAAATAGATAATCTCCGTTTTCAATAATGTAATCCCCATACATAAAGAATTTTCCTTCTTTATTAATTTCAAATTTCAGGTTTCCAGTACCATTTCCTCGCATTATATCACCTATTTTAGAATCAAAAATAATTTGTATTTCGGCATCATTTGACACATCTATATTCATATCCATAGTAATCCATGAAAGGTCAATATTATTTTGCTCTTTTAAGTTTTTGTTTTGTGTATTTTTTTCCATAAAAGATATGAGGTTATTGTCAGAATAATCTTCAACATAATCTATCGGAACAAAAATTCTCGTTCCCTTTTCTGTTCTTGCATTAACCTTTAAATCAATACTTTTTTCATCACCTTTTAAATGGGCATTCCCCGACGCAAAAGCCTCCCCATAATACAAATCATTGTTAACAAAATTTGTATTCAAACACATGGTTTTCTTTGCATTAATTTTAAAATCATATTTAAAATTGTAAAAATTCTGATGACTAACAACCCCTGTAACATCGGCAGGATTGCCAGCATTGTCAAATACTATCCATTTATCAAATACAAAAGAGTTTTTAGTTATTTTTATTGGATTGGCAAATGAATATTCGGTATTGAGATAATCTATTTTTATTCGTCCCTGCCTTAAATTAAGCGTGCCATTTAGCTCCGGTTTGTTAAAAGATCCTGTTAAACGAACATTACCCGCTGCGGTACCCTCTAATTTTGATGAAAATGACGTTAAATACTGCTCGAAAAAAGCTATATCAAATTTATCTAGTTTTATGTTTAAGTCTATTTTTTCTTTGTCAGGCTTTTCACTATAATAATACCCCTCTGCTTCAAGTGTTTTTACATTACCATTTTTAAGACTTATATTCGTTTTAATTGCCTTACTCTCATTTTCCCAAACATTAACAAAATTTATATCACCTAATTCATGCTCATTTATTACCAAATCCTTAACATTAACATTTGATATAATGTTGACATTGCCAAATAAGTTAGACAACTCCATCATTCCATTTAATCGCCCATTCAATTCATATCCTTCAGCTGATGTTATTGGATTTAAATTCTGCAAATTTAAATTAGAAAACCCTGCATACAAATTGTCAGAGATACTATCACTAATATTTCCATAAACACTAATTTTTTCATTATTCTTCTCAATAGAAAAATCATCAATAAATATGTGTTTTTTATCTATTATTATAGTTACAGGATTGATTTTCCATATCGAATCGGAAACATTAATCTTAGAATTTTGTAAATAAATACTAATCTTATCATCAAACACTATGTTCCCTTTTATATCACCACTATTATTATTGTTAATTGATTTTTTCCAGTCAAAAATAAAATTAATTGAATCATCTTTAAGCTCAATATCCGAAACAAATTTCTCTATGCAAATTTTTCCTCCAATAAATAACTTTTGTGAATTTAATTTACATAATAATCTATTTTCATCCGACTCAATATCCATACTTATATTATCAAATTTAGTAGTTTGATAAATTAAAGAATCTGAAATAAAACTTAAATTCAACTCCTTTTGGTAATTATTAAAACTTCCATTAACAAAAGAATTGTCTGCAATGTTTATTGATGGATAAAAGATATTAAAAAAACCATTAGCCTTCTTTAAATTAATAAAAAAATCATAGTTTTCTGTGTTAGGCTTGTAATCCTTCAATGTTAAAACTTCCGAATTACGAATATATTGATTAAGATAATTAAGAACATCATTGTATATATCTTTAAAGTAAAAACTACCATTAATATTTATATCAGCAATATCCGAAATCAATTTTAATGATTTTCCATTTAGCTCTTCATCCGAAATAATCATTAGCCTATTAATTTTCAATGTATCATCAAATTCTTTTAAATATAAATTACTCACCTCTACTTGTCCCAATATATCATCTATTGTTTTGCCTGTAAGATCTATTTTTATATTTGCTTTTAAAATATTATTCTTGTCCTTTCCAAAAACATTAAGCCTATTTAGCCTAACATTATCAAGTTCAGTATAAAATTGATAGTGTGGATTTTTTTTAGAAAAATCTATCAACCCATTGATGTTTAATTTTATATTTTCTTCAGTTATAATTAAATTTCCATTAAGCTTATTTGTGCTGTAATTTGCATCAACAACTAAGTTCTTATATGTATATTTTTTAAATTCCAAGTCTCTTATCTTTCCTTTAAAATCAATATTAACATCTTTGCCACTTTTCCCAACCCCATCTATGTCTAAGTTAAAACTTGTAAGCCCTATACTTGTATTATCCCCAATAAATTTACCAATATCAAAATTATCCGCACTTAATTTACCCTTATATTTATAATATTTTTCTGACTCCTTACTGTCAAACCATAAATCTGTAGAAATATTCCCTAAATCGGTATAAACATTACCATAAGATACAAAGTCATAAAAGAAACCAGTTAATCTTCCTTTATATTTTATTTTCCCTAAATTTTTAATATTTTGTGGCAAATCCACATACTTATTATCTGAACTTTCAGGTAATTCAAATTTTTCCAAATCAGCTTTTATTGTTGTCAAATCTTCTACATTAAAATGCATGTAGGTTTCGTTAATATACGGCAACCCTTTAAAATCAAAGTCTCCTTTTAAAACTGAACCACTGCCATAATGAAAATCAACATCCCTCAACTTAAAATTTGAAATACTTCCAAAAAATTTACCTGTTCCATCTATATAATTCCCCATACCTTTTAATTCTGGAGCAAAACAACCTATATCACTCATTATAAATTTACTTTCTAAAAGGTCTAATTGCATATATATTTTATCCTCAAAATCATAATAATCCGAATATTTTTCATATAAAAACTTTAGATTAAAATTGTATTCTGAATTATTAGCGTAAATTTCTAAATCAGGAATGCTTAAAGAATGTGGACCTAAATATGCAAATCCATTAAAACGTTTTAATAAAAGACCTGATTTTTCATAAGCTGAAATATTATTTACCATTCCTATAATACTATCCCCTACAATTTTAACATTCTCAATATCTGCATTTACATGCCTTACATCGACGTCATCATAATCAAACCTATCTCCAAACAATCTCGCATCTTCATCTTTGTACTTTACTTTACTATTACTAATATTTAATTGTGCAATCTCTATTTGCCAAGGTTTTTGTGAGGTTGTATCATCTGTTTTAAAATAATCAATTAAAAATTGAATGTTTAAATCATTCTCTCCCTTATAATATTTTATGTTTGAGTAAAGTGAAGAGATATTTATAAAATTAAATATGAGCTCTCTTTTTTCTATATCTATTCTTTTTGTTTTTATTATAAACTCTTCTCCATAAAATAAAGTATCATGATGCTTATCTTCAATAAATAATTTGTCAAGCAAAATACTTCCAGTAAAAGTAATTCCTACTTTTCCTACACTTACTTTTACTTTTAATTGATTAGATAGATAGGATGCTAACTGTTTAGTTATTATTGTTTGGACTGTAGAACTTTGAATTAATAGGTACACAGAAAAAGGCAGTAATATTATTATTAAAGCTATTGCTAATAATATTTTATACTTCTTTTTAATAAACCTTGCCTCCTTTTGTTTCTAATTTAATTACAAAAATAATAATTTATCACAAATATTGAACCATAATTTTTGCGTAACACTATATAAACAAATTATTACCTTGCTTAATGTTCAATGCCTCCTAAATAATAAATTTTGATAAATTTAATTAACTATTATGAAGTTGTATGTAATTATACCCTTTTGATATTCTGCCGCATTTACATCTGAATTGAATTTAGCTTTATATGCAGCCTCAAGTGCAAATTTCAATAAAGCTTGACTTGATGTTGTCGTTCCCCTAACTCCAGGAACTGCTTTTATTACATTTCCTTTTTTATCTACAGTAATTTCTACAACAACCTTCCCCTGTTCGTTAACATTATACGATGGCTTTGGAAGTAAAATAGATTTACGTCCTTTTAATGAAAAAGACACACCCTTGCCATCACCATGACCATCACCTATACCATTGCCACTGCCAGATCCCATTCCACTACCAGATCCACTACCTATTCCTGAACCAGATCCGGTCCCTTCTCCTGTACCTGTCCCGCCTCCATTACCTTTGTTCTTTGTATATAAAGCTCCTGTATTAACTCCTTGGTCACCTACTCCTCCTTCTGTCCCTTCGTTTACTGAATTATTCTTTTTACCACCAACATACAAAGCTTCTTTATTCACTTTTTGACTCTCTGTATTTTCTGCCTTAGGATCAGTTATTACCTTTTTTATAATAGGTTTTGATATCTCTGGCATTTTAGCATCTTTCGTTTCCTGTAATTCATTAGAATTAAGCTCTGGAGCATCCTCAAAATTTTGTGTAATGTAATTCTCTTCTTGAACCAAATTATTTGGATTAGAGTTCTCTAAAGAGATGTTCTCTATATTTTCACTAGTTCCTTCTGGCTGAAACTCCCCCCATCCTTCATCACCTGTTCCAAAATTTACTTCAAGCCCACCACCACCACCACCTTCAGGATATGGAGGTATCGGAGTTTTTATAATAATAAGAAAAAAAAGAATTATCAATCCAGCATGTATAGATAATGTTAATATCCATGCTTTTAATCTATCTTTCTTTTCTTCTTTAGTAAGCATAAAAATATTTAATTATTTTTGAGAAATTTTATTTGTTGCTAATACCATTCTTACACTTAATTTATTACCTATTTGCAGGACATCAACCAAATCTTGTATTGAAAGCGTATTATCTGCTCTTAGTATAATTGTTGGTTCTGAAATGTTTAAAAATGTATTTTTTAATTTATCCTCTAAATTTTCAAAAGAAACCTCATCTTTATTTATGTAATATCTTTTATCACTTGTTACAGATAATGTTATTTGCTGCTTGTTTATTGTCTGCGGAGTTGAAGACTTAGGAAGCATTAGTTTGATTACATTCGGATTAGACAAAGTTGATACTATCAAGAAAAATAACAATAAAAAAAACATTATATCATTCAATGAGCCTGTATAAACTTCGGCAGAAAACTTATTACTTCTTTGTATTTTCATATAGATTATGCTTCGTTTTGCAATATGTCAATAAAATCTATACCGTTATTTTCCATTTGAAAAACAACCTTATCAAGGAGAATGCTTAAATAATGATAACCAGCAAAGGCTAAAACACCTATAATTAATCCGGATGCACTTGTTATCATTTTTTCATAAAGACCTCCAGCTATAATACCTATACTAATATTGTCTGTTAGTGAAATATTATAAAATATTTTAATTACACCCATTATTGTTCCTATAAAGCCGAGCATAGGAGCAATACCTGCTACTATTCCTAAAATTTTTAAATTCTTTTCTAATTTAAGAACTTCAAATTTTCCTATTGATTCTAAGGTTCTTTCTATTTCACTAATAGGTCGCCCTATTCTTGCAATTCCTTTTGCAATCATTCTTGCAGATGGAGTATTTGTTGTATTACAAAAATTTTTTGCAGCATCTAATCTTCCTTCACAAACAAAATCTTTTATATTATTCATGAAATTATGATCCATTTTTGCCGATTTCTTTATTGCTAATAAACGTTCAAAAAAGATATACACTGCAAGTATTGATAACATAGTAATAGGGATCATAACTACACCTCCTTTAACGAGTAAATCCCATATAGAAAACGTTGCTTCTTGTGCTGGAGTAGCGACAACAGCTGGGATTACAGCCTCATTGATCTTTTGGGTACTGTCTGCAACTGTTTCTGTTATTTGTAATAATAAAGAATAAATCATAATTCCAATTTTAATTATATTTAAATTATCCTCCAAAATTATTACTTTTTTTTAGATTATAATTTTTTTTTTGATATTATCTAACTATTTTTTTTTAATATCTAAAATCATATTATATAAAAAGGAATACTTTCAATTAAAATATTCTATAAAAATCTCTATAATTCTATTTTATATGAGGATTGGCATATTTAATAATATCTTTAGCTTCAATTATATTGTCACATAATATAACAAGACGTTCAACAACATTTTTTAGTTCTCGTATGTTTCCTGTCCATTCTATTTTTTTCAACTCATCTAAAGATCCTTCTGTAAACTCTTTCATTGGAATTCCATAAGATTGACAAATGTTTTCAAGAAAATAGTTTGCCAATATAGGAATATCGTCTTTCCTTTCGTTCAATTTTGGAACTTTAATAAGGATAACACTTAATCTATGAAACAAATCTTCTCTAAAATTATTATTTGAGATCTCCTTGTTTAAATCCTTATTAGTGGCTGCTATAACTCTAACATCTACTGTAATTTCTTTTTCCCCTCCAACTCTTACTATTTTATTCTCTTGTAAAGCTCTCAATACTTTTGCTTGAGCACTTAAACTCATATCTCCTATTTCATCAAGAAATATTGTCCCTCCATCAGCTTGTTCAAAATCTCCCTTTCTCTGCTTTATTGCAGATGTGAAAGCTCCTTTTTCATGTCCAAATAATTGGCTTTCTATCAGCTCAGATGGGATTGCTGCACAATTAACTTCTATAAAAGGAGCATTCACTCTTGTACTATTATTGTGAATAGCTCTTGCTACTAACTCTTTCCCAGTTCCATTCTCTCCAGTAATAAGTACTCGAGCCTCTGTTGGAGCTACTTTTGCTATTATATCTTTTAAATCATTTATTTGCTTGGAGTTTCCTATCATTTCATAATTAATATCAAGTTTTTTCTTTAATTTAGATGTTTCTTTTATTAAAAATGATTTATCTAGAGCATTTTTTATAGTTATTAACAATCTGTTAAGGTCTAATGGTTTTGAAATATAATCATAAGCCCCATTTTTTATCAAATCAACAGCTGTTTCTATGTTGCCATGTCCAGAAATCATTACAATAGGAGTGTCTGAGTTTATTTTTTTCATTTCTTCAAGAACTAAAGCCCCACTAATCTGTGGCATCTTTATGTCACATAACACAACATCATAAACATTTGATTTAAATTGTTCTAATGCGATTTTCCCATTTTCTGCTTCATCAACATCATATTTCTCATACTCTAAAATCTCTCTTAAAGTATTTCTTATGTTTTTTTCATCATCAACAACTAGTATTTTTGCCATGTTTCTATATTAATTAAAAAGATATCCAAATTTAATATTAAAATTATAAAAAAAAACCTGACAGATAAAAAATCTGTCAGGTATAAAAAAAAATTAATTATTAATTATTTCTATTTGCTAACTATTATTTTAGAACTATAATTAATATTTTCACCTAATAATCTAAAAATATATGTTCCATTATTTAAATTTCTATTATTATATCTAATATTATTAATACCTGATACACAATTATTATAATCAACCTTATCTATAACTTGACCTTTTAGGTCATAAACAGTAAGAGTTACATTAGTTTTTGTTTTTGATGTAAAGGCAATGTTGGCATTATCTCTTATTGGGTTTGGATAAATTCTGAAAGTTTTTGGCATTTCTTTCACAATATTATTATCTTCCACATCTAGTGCTAGATATTTTTCTGTTTTAAAGAAACCTCTTCCATGTGTAGCTAAATATATTGTTCCGTGGTTTGAACTTCCTTTAGCTGTTTGCTGTTTTATCATATAAACAGGAACTCTTCCCATATTTGTGTTTTCTTCTGTCCATGTTACATTTGTAGCAAAAATATTACTTGTTGTATAAATTCCGTATTCTGTTCCTATAATTGCTTTAGTAGAACTCATCTCTATTATTCCAGAATATACTGGTATTTTAGGTAAATCTCCTTGTCTTGATTTAAATTCAGGCATACTATCCAAAGCATTACCAGTTGTATAAATATAACTTGCATTATTATAATTACCTAAAGTTACTAATAAATTATTTGTATTACGAGGATCAAAATTAACTGACGTAATTGCTCTATTTGCAAAAGGAACAGTAAGGTTTGAGACATCTAATACACAATTATTACTTCTAACATCTGCGGTTAAAGAATCGTAAGCCATGTTAAGATTAGAAATTCTATATAATTGGCCTAACCTAGTTGAAAAATATAGCACATTACCATCATTTGATATTGCAAAATTTGATATGTTATTAGAATAATTTTTACTAAATTCTGCAACTTTAAACCATGTCGGATTTTTATCAAATTTAAGAACATCTTTTGTCATCCAAACAGCTCCAGCAAAACCTACAAAAAATCTTGTTTGAATAATATCTTGTTGTTTTAAAGTATCACCTTTTTTTACATTTTTACTTAAAGTCACTTTAATTGGAAATGATTTATTACTACTAAAAAAAGTATATTCACTTCCTGCTGTTAAATCCTCATCTGCAACACTAACTATTGTGTCTTTACTATTTGTATCATCTATTTTTTCATTTAATAAAATAGGAGTAACAAATGAAGCAGGAAAACTCGAATTACCTGGTTCTACATCTGCAACACCACTGTAATTTATCATCTCTTTGCTATAAAAATCTTCTATCTTTGATTTTGTTGTTCCATAATCAGTGCTTCTATATACAGATCCAAAATAAATAGAATTAATCATCACATCTTTAGAAAGTATTGAAAATGAACAATGACCACCATCACCACCTCCTACTGCTATTCCTGTCATTTTTGTGTTTGTTGTTTTATTTGGATCAATCATTATTGTCCCGTTATCTTGTGTCCCTCCCATAACAGCTCCCCAATAAGAAGTTGCTACAGTATAAAATTGAGTAACGTTAAAATTTTTATTAAGTGTTTTATATGAAACTCCATTGTCCGAAGATTGAGAAATTCCGCCATCAGTACCAACATAAATGATATCTGGCTTAGAACTAGTAGTTGCAAAAGTATGAATATCAGAATGTACATATCTCTTATCAGTACTTGAATAAAAACCAAATGTAACACTTTCAAATTGACGACTTGGTTCCCATTTCCAAATATCAATACCTCCTAGCAATATTGTTTTAGGATTATCATGTTTTACATGTAAAGCATTGTCATAATTACCCTGATTACTAAATGGTTGAAAACTCGAATGACCTCCTGGACCTATAACTGTCCAAGAATTACCTTTATCTTCAGTCATATAAATATTTTCTATATACCCATCTGTTTTAGCTACCGATGCGTAAATAATATTTGAATTAGTTTTTGGAATAGCTAATTCTATTCTACCCATAGTTGATGCAGGTAATTTACCAGTTACAGACATTAAAGTAAATGTATTCTCCTCTCCTGTTGGAGACACCCAACAACGACCTCCAACCGAAACAGCTACCATTCCATCACTTGCAATAGCAATATCAGAAGCCATTGCTGTTGAACCAGTACCAGTAAAAGCTGCACGCCATGTATTCCCAGCATCATCAGAATATTTTACACCTCTTGAAGTTGCAGCAAACAATCTATTGTTTATAGGGTTTACAACTAATTCATTTACTGAAGTCCATTCACTTGTAGTTGAAGAAGGAATTGTACTTGACAATACAGAAAACGTATTACCTTTGTCTGTAGAAACATAAATTCCGTTTCCAATAGGTCCACTTGTTGTATAATTAAGGGCTGAAAAACTCCCAACTAAACCTTCTCCTGTTCCTACATATATAACTCCATTTTTATCTTGAGCAATACTTGAAACTGGAATATTCTTATTATCAATACTTATTCTATTCCAAGTCAATCCTCCGTTTGTAGATTTAAATAAACCTCCAGCAACACCTCCTGCAAAAATTAAACTGGAATTATCTTTTTCTATCAATATAGCACGACAACGACCACCTATATTATCAGGACCCATTTCTTCCCAAGTTAAATCCAATGCTTTATTTTTATTTTTTGATGCAAATTTTTCTACTTCTTTTCTTGCTTCAAAAACATCATTATAATCAATATAACCTTTGTCTTGATTTGCGTTTATTTGATTAAAATATTCGACAGCTCCTTTTATTCCATAGGATGGCAGAGCACTCTTGTTTCTCGGTTTGTAATTATTAGAATTATTATTTGCATTTTCATACAGCAAATAAAAGCTGAAACCCAACAAAACAATTGCTAAAAATGTTGTTATTTTCTTGTTAATCATATTTTTTAGTATTTTAAATACATTATTTCCAATTGGCAAATATAGACTAATTTTAATTTCTCACCAAAATTTTAATATTTTTTTAAACATTCCATGAATTAAAATGAACTTATTTTTCCTGCTTGAATATTAATTTATTTATATAAATAACGTTTTTTTTTAGTTATTATACTTCTTTTTGCCAATATAAAGACCCACATACATTGTTAAAAAAAAATGATGATTTTTCTCATCTGCCATTATATTTATTGCATTTGGAAAAATATCTAATACCAATCCTGTTTCTATAGCTTTAATACTTTTAGCATCTTCCCTAGAGGCATAATCAAACATAAAACTTGTCTTAACAAAAGCCCCCACATTTATTTTTGTTTCATTTAAACCTTCATTTATTGGTGCACGTCCAAATATATTATCGAGATCATGTTTGTTTGGATCATATTTTTCTGAAGTTAAAACATAATCATAAGAAATTCTCGAATAATTTTTAATATATAAATAAACAGGTTTTAAAAATGCTGTTGATAAACCTCCAGAGATATTATATTTTATTTCCACCCCTCTTTTTTCTGGTTTTTCAAATAATTTCCTTTGCAAACCAAGTCCTGTTCTTAATACATACAGACTACTTAATTTGCCATAAACAAAACCTTTAGCATTTTCATTTTCACTAAATACTTTATATTCTTTATCATCTTTTATATTAACAAAATCAATGCAAATATCAAATTTTTTAGATCCTGTTATATTTCTAGAATTTTTATATGAAATTCCAAATCCATTATTGTTTATAGTTATCCCATATACATTTTCTTGTTTATATAAAATAGTTTTATTCTCAACAAGTGGAACTTGAGAGTATAATTTAGAAAAATTAATAAAAAAGAAAAAAAGAAAAAAATATTTTAAACTAAAATGGGACATCTATTTATATCAAGAATGCAGTGGCTTTGTTTCGATGCTAACATTTCCATAAGCAGGGCAAACTTCTTTAGTTCTACAAGAAACAGCAAATAACATAAGAACCACAACGAATATTAAAAAATAGAAGATTTTTTTCATAATAAAATTTTACCTAATAAATTTGGCTAAACTAAAATGTTTTATTTTTATATTTACATTTGCAAATATACGTTAATTTTTATTAAATGATAAAAATCGATAAAAAAAGTTTATGAATGAATTAAAAATCAATCCTAATATTGAAAATAGCTGGAATAAAGCACTTTACAACGAGTTTCAATCAAAATATTTTATAGAATTAAAAAAATCTCTTATAAAAGAAAAAGAAAAATACGTTATTTTCCCTAAAGGCTCAGAGATATTCAACGCATACAACTTGACTCCTTTTGATAAAGTTAAAGTTGTAATTATAGGGCAAGATCCATATCATGGAGAAGGGCAAGCTCATGGTCTGTCTTTTTCTGTACCTAATGGAATTAAACCTCCACCATCTTTAGTTAATATTTACAAAGAGATATACAATGATCTGAATATTTTTCCTTCATTATCTGGAAACCTAACTAACTGGGCAAAACAAGGAGTATTATTATTAAATTCAATATTAACTGTTCGAAAAAATGAAGCTGGCTCGCATCGAAATATAGGCTGGGAGAATTTTACTAATGCAACAATAAGAAAAATATCAGAAGAAAAAGATGGTGTAATATTTTTGCTGTGGGGTAGTTTTGCTCAAGAAAAAGAAATATTTATAAACAAAAATAAACATATCGTACTAAAGGCTGCTCATCCTTCTCCATTTTCTTCATATAGAGGATTTTTTGGATGTAAACATTTCTCTAAAACAAATGAGGCATTAACATCGTTAAATAAGGAAATAATTAATTGGCAAATTGAATAAATTAAAAATAATTATCCTCCTATTAATAATTGTGTGTATAAAAAGTTATTCCCAAGAAAAAAGGAATATGGATTTTTTATGCAATGATAATGGTGATTATAAACTAATAAAAACTATAAAATATAATAAAAAAGATTCATTAACTAAAATTAATAAGTTTTTTAAAATATATAAAAAAAATAAATTACTTGTTTCTATTGATTCTATGTCTATAAAGAATAAAAAACATAATGTTTATTTTAGAAGAATAAAAAAATATGATTTTAAATTCTTAAGCATACAAAATGATAGTCTTAATTTTAATAAATCAAAAATATTGGGCAATAAGTGTGAAAATTTAAACAATTATTCAAACCAAATTATTGAATATTATTCTGACAAAGGATATCCTTTTACTAAAATAACTTACGACTCAATTGTTGTTGATTCTACAAATATAAAAGGTTCTATTTCTATTAGCAATGATAAAAAATACAAATTTGACGATATCATAATAAAAGGAAATTTCAATACTAGAAAAAATTTTCTATATAATACTATTATGATTAAACCTGGAGATGTTTATAATGAAACGAAGTTCCTTAATATAAGAAAATATTTAGAAAAATCTTCCGCTTTTGAAATGATTAAAAGTCCTGAAATTCTTTTCACTGAAAATGAAGCTTTTATTTTCATCTACTTAAACCAGAAAAAATCAAATTATTTTTATGGTTTAGCTGGGTTCCAACGAAAAAATGAAATAGAAAATAAATACACAATTACAGGGGAGGTTAAACTTAACCTTTTCAACTCTTTAAAACAAGCTGAAAGCATAAACATTTCTTGGAACTCTAACATTAATAACACTAAAAGTCTTATCTTTGAAACAAATTATCCTTTCATTTTCAATTCTTTATTTAGCTTAAACTACAAGTTTGAACTTTTCAAAAAAGACACTACATACATCAATGATAAAAGCTCGTTTTCTGTAGAATATAAGTTAAATAGTAAAAATTTTTTGTTTCTTAATTTCGAAAAATTTAATTCGAACATAATTCTAAACAAAGAATTTTACTCTAACAATTCAAACACTGGATACTCTGATGTTAATTACTTCTACTATGGAATTGGGTATATGTATAATTCTCTTAATTCTAATATCAACGCAAGTAAAGGACTAAATATTAATACTGAATTCTTCTCAGGAAATAAAAATAATAATATAGAGCAAAACAAAAAGATACAATTTAAATACTCTCTTAATATAAATTATTTTATCCCTTTAAATTTAAGAAACATCATAAATACTTCTTTCAAATTAGCAGCTATAGAAAATGAAAAAGTATTTGAAAACGAGCTATTTCGATTAGGTGGCATAAACTCATTAAAAGGATTTGACGATGAGTCTATTCTTGCTTCTAAATATATAATTGCTCTATTGAAATACAATTTTAAAATTGATAGAAACACCACTATTTACTCTTTTTTCAATAATGCTTTTTACTATAATCAATTTAAAAATATTGATGATAATCCATACGGATTTGGCATTGGACTTGAATTGATAACAAAACCTGGCAAAATATCTTTAGTGTATGCTTTAGGAAAACAATTTAACAACCCAATTTATATTAAAAATGCAAAAATACATGTAGGATTTACAGCGGAATTCTAATACAAAATAACTTAGATATTACGATTTGAATTTGCCATTTTCTTCATAATTGTCATAAATTAATTCTTTTGGAGGATTTTTGAGTTTATCATTTGATTTTATATAATGCTTATATCCCCAATAAATAGCCATTAACAACACAATTATTAATAATAATCTTAATATAATTTTTGATATTTTAATAATTATGTATATAAGTATCAGTATTCCTATTGCTAATAATATCTTTGATGTCATAATCTAATTTTACTAAATTAATTCTTAAAGATAATGTAATACATTATCTCTAAAACAATTAATATTACATGTATATACTATCTAACCAATTCAAAGAATCCTTTATAATCCTTATTTTCGCCAGCATTATTTGTAAGTGTGATTGTATAGAAATACACTCCATCAGGCACATCATTACCATTCAAAGTTCCATCCCATCCTTCTTTGCAATTATCAATTTCTGTAATATATGTACCCCAACGATTGAATATTTTTATAATACAACTGTTTAAGCCATCTCCCTCTATTTTGAAATAGTCATTAATCATATCTCCATTTGGAGTAATTACATTAGGAATCTTAAACGAAAATGGTTTTTCTTTTACCAAAATCGTTAAAGATGCTGTATCCTGACAACCAGCACTACTAGTTACAGTTAATATAACTGGATAACTTCCTTTAGTCGTGTAAGTATAAGCTGGATTTTGTTCGGTAGATGTATTATTATCGCCAAAGTCCCAATGATAACTAATTGCAGAAACGCTATTATCTGTAAACACAACACTTAAAGGCTCAAACCCTTCCAAACTGTCAACTGTAAAGTCTGCTAAAACGGTATTTACCAAGACATTAATAGAGTCAACATTAGTACAATTTGCAAGTGAAAAAATAGTCACAAAATATTTTGTATCTACTGTTGGGTCTAAAGTAATGGTTGAAGCATTGCTATTATTACTCCATGTATAAGTGTATGTATTATTTAAAACAAGCTCTATGGTTGAACCTACACATATAGTTGTATCTTTTGTCAAATTAACAATAGGTGAATTATAAACAATAACTACAGTGTAATCACTATTTGTGCATCCATTAAGAGTTCCTGTAACATTATAAGTTGTAGTAATTGTAGGTTTCACTTTACTAAAAACATTATTACCAAGTCCATTATCCCATATATAACTTGTCGCATTTCCTAAAACACTAACCTGCGTACTGTCTCCTGAACAAATTGAAATATCTGCTGAAGCATTAGCAGTTGGTAATGATTTTGATGTTATAACAACACTATCTTTTACATCACAACCATTTAGAGAGGCGGTAATATAATACGTATAGCTACTTGACACGGTTATATCTTTACTACTTCCTGTGCCTAAATTATCACTCCATAAATAGCTGTCAGCATTACCTGTTACAGTTATATTGATTTGTGAATTTTCACAAACAGTAGTATCCGTTGTATTAACTGTTGCGATAGGTTTAACAACTATTGATGTACTGTCAAAGTCAGTAACATCACAATCTGCCTCAAACCTTACATAATATTTCATGTCACTTGGTAATGCTGATACTTTTATGTTATTACCTATGCCTATTAAAATATTATTTGGGTTTTTGATATACCAATTTGCCACCCCTCCTGTGCCTAAATTACCACCATTGTAATTTAATACTATAGAATCAGGGATGTTATTAATACAGTAATCACTTATAACAATTGCTGATATTGGGTGTGTTATATATACATTATCAGGGATAATAGGGTTTGTTTTAATATTTACGGTTTTTGATAACTTGGCAGTACTACCACATGCTCCTGTACCGCTGAGCCAAATAGTTGTTGTTGAGTCAGATTTGAATGTGTAAAAAGTATCAAGGTTTCCTTTTAATTTTGAAACATTAGTCAATAATGAATCGGAATACCATGCCCATATTGCTCCAGAACCAAGACTTCCCCCTGCAACACTAAAAGTTATATCTGTTTGAGGACAAACATTGTCTAAATTAGATATAATTGAATCTGGAGTAATTGATAATGTTTGGCTTACTGTTACCGTCGTTTTCTTTGCTAATGTATTATTACATAAGCCTAAAGCTCTAACCCAATATGACTTTGTTGAGTCTGGGTTAACTGGCAATGTTGGACCTGTCAACAAAAATTGTGTAAAAGTAGAGTCTGCATACCAATTCCATGAAGCAGATGAGCCTAATACACCTCCACTAACAGAAAGAAGCACATTTTCTAATGAACAAATATTATCTGTTGATTTTGCTATAGAATCTGCTATGACAGATAATGTCTTATTTGCACTAACAATAGTTGTTGTGAGCCCTGTTACATCGCAAGTTCCTACGGCTGCAAGACTGATTGTCGTTGTTGAATCAAATGTAGCAATAAGAGTATCCCCTGTAGCTATAGAATCATAGTTTTCATTATACCATATCCATACAGCATTATAACCAAGCGAACCTCCGTCAATTGTTAAAGTATCTATCGTTCCTGGACAGAAGAAATCATTTGATTTTATTATAGAGTTTGCCTCAACAGAAGGTATAGCAATACTAATTATTACTGTATCTTTTGCTGTGCAAGCTCCAGATGTGGCAGTTACATAATAAGTAACATCTACAAGTGGTTTAACCCATAAAGAATCTAAAGTAGAACCATTCGACCATATATAAGTATTTCCTCCTGTAACTTTTAAATTTACAGAATCTCTTGAGCATATCGTTCTGTCAACTCCTGCATCCACTGTTATTGGACTATCAATTTTTACTTCTACAGTATCCTTATCCGTACATGCACCACTTGTTCCGATAACATAATAAGTGCTATTTGCAACAGGACTAACATTAATAGAATCTATAGTGGCTGTTGTTGACCAAGAATATGAATTTGCTCCTGTTGCTTTAAATGTGACTAAGTCTCCTCCACATATTGTTCTGTCAACTCCAGCATCCACTGTTATTGGACTATCAATTTTTACTTCTACTGTATCTTTGTCCGTACACGCTCCTGTTGTTCCAATAACATAATAAGTGCTATTTGCAACAGGACTAACATTAATAGAATCGATAACGGCTGTTGTTGACCAGGAATATGAGCTTGCTCCTGTTGCTTTCAATGTAATTGTATTACCTGAACAAATGGTTTTATCAATGCCTGCATTTACACTTATCGGACTATCAACCTTTACCTCTACTGTGTCTTTATCCGTACATGCTCCCGATGTTCCTATAACATAATAAGTGCTATTTAAAACAGGACTAACATTAATAGAATCTATAACGGCTGTTGTTGACCAGGAATATGAGGTTGCTCCTGTTGCTTTAAAAGTAACCAAACTACCAGAACATACAGTCTTATCAACTCCTGCATTTACATTTATTGGACTATCAACCTTTACCACTACAGTGTCTTTATCCGAACAAGCTCCACTTGTTCCTGTAACATAAAAAGTACTATCTGAAAGTGGAGTAATATTAACAGAGTCAATAACAGCTGTTGTTGACCAAGAATACGAACTCGCTCCTATTGCTTTTAATGTAATTGTGCTACCTAAGCAAATTGTTTTATCAATGCTTGCATTTACACTTATTGGGCTATCAACATTTACCACTACTGTATCTTTATCCGTACATGCTCCCGATGTTCCTATAACATAAAAAGTACTATCTGAAAGTGGAGTAACATTAATAGAATCTATAACGGCTATTGTTGACCAGGAATATGAGGTTGCTCCTATTGCTTTAAAAGTAACCAAACTACCAGAACATACAGTCTTATCAACTCCTGCATTTACATTTATTGGACTATCAACCTTTACCATTATAGTGTCTTTATCCGAACAAGCTCCACTTGTTCCTGTAACATAAAAAGTACTATCTGAAAGTGGAGTAATATTAACTGAGTCAATAACGGCTGTTGTTGACCAAGAATATGAGGTTGCTCCTATTGCTTTTAATGTAATTGTGGTGCCAGAACAAATTGTTTTATCAACTCCTGCATCTATTGTTATCGGGCTATTTACAGTAATAGTAATTTCATTTGTAGTATCCTTATTTGCTCCTGCACAATTTGTTATAATACAACGAAATTTTTTGCCATTATAAGCATTGCTTACATTTGTAATAATAAGGGTATCTTTAATTGATGCAGAAGCATTTGTTACAGCATTTGTATATGGAGCAACATTTGATAAATTGTCCCAAGCCAATGTGCCTGTATTATAAATTTGCCATTGATAATCAAAGTTTGTACTACCAGCCACTTCAAATGGAATGGTTATAGTATTTGTTCCTCCACAAACAGCAGAAGGATTGCTTGGTTGAGTTGCAATACTAACAGATGTACAACCTAGTAGAGTTTTGACTTTTATTGAATCAGAATTTTGACTAACGATATTACAATGATTTTTTGCAACAACACGATACCAATAATCAGTATTTGCATTTAACCCTGAAGCATTATATGTTGTATCTGTTCCTGTTGATTGATTATTTAAAACTATTGAAGCCCCAAACAATGAATCCGTAGCTATTGTAATTAAATATTCTGTAACAGAATTAACTTTATTCCAATTAGCTGTAAATCCTGCTGTAGTAATGCTTGTCGCTGCTAAAGTATTTGGTGTTGCAATAGCAGAGTCCACATTTAAAACAACTGTTAATGAAGTGTCATTAGGACTTACTAAGCCCACAACAACACAACGATAGAAAAAACTATCTATTGCGGTAATTGTTTCTGTAATTTTTAACGTATCATTTGCCACTCCTGTATATTTTGGACTTGTTCCTCCCTCAACCAAATCAACAAATCCTCCTCCATCATTTTTATTTACTTGCCATTTATAAGTTAACGGGGCAGTTCCTGTGTCTGCAACTAGTCCAAACTTCACTTCATTGCCTGCACAAATCAAAGAATCTTTTGGCTCTTGAGTTATTTTTGGAGGAATAAGCATTGCTGTAAATGTTGAAAAAGATGTTAAGCCACTTAATGTTGCATTATTATTTAATGTATCTCGCGCTGCAACAGTAGGAAAAATCCATGAACTGCTATATTTTCCCCAGTTCATATATTGCTCATTTGGATAATCTTTAAATAAATTAAAATCCTCCTTCAAATATGTAAACTTTGCTGTATAATTATTAAATGCAATAATGCTTCCTGTTATGTCAAAATCCCAATAACGCTTTATAGTTTTTGTCGAATCTGTTGGCAACGGAGTTGGATGATTTGCATTAATTACCGTACTTACCAAATAATCTGATACTGTTACATTACCAAATGTTATTTCAGAAGGAGAATAACCATTCTCTGTTCCATAATCATACCTAAAAATTTGAGCTCCTGTACTAAAATATTTCTTTATATTTCCTATTACCCAACCATTGGTTCTAGTAGATGTGGCTCCAGTACTCATGATTATAAAATTATCACCTGTATAAAATTTCCCGTTGCTTAACCTAAGATTTACTCCAACCTCAGTATTCCCTCCAGCAAGCACAACATCATTTGAATTATTTATTTCAAGCTCCCATAACCCCGGATCATAATAACCTCCCACAGAATAAAAATATTGTTTGTTTGAACCATTAAAAACAAGCTTCGAATTTATTAAATCTCCAAAAAAATCACCATAAAACAATAAAGAATCCCCTTTTTGTGTATATGTATAATTTCCACCTACATTATTGTCAAATTGAAATCCCGTCCCTGCTTTTATATTTGTAGTATAATAAGCGGTAGTATTACCCCATAAAATAACATTCCCTATTTTTGTTCCATTTTTATACGTTAATAATCCAGGTACTGTACCTCGTATTTCCCAATTTATAGTACCATTTGGACTACTTCCACAACCTGTTTGTAAAAAACCTCCTGTTATATTTGGACTGGCATCATCTACTTGATAGTCTGGACTAAATGCTCCCGCATTTACAAGATTAATATACCCACCACTCATATTAAAACTTGCCTCTCGCAAATCAAAAGAACCTCTACTTGGATATTTCCCTTGTTTTACTCCGACAAACACATTCCCCCCTGTTTGATTATAGGTACAAGCCGTACAAGAAGAATCTATAAACGCTCCTAATACTCCTAATTGCCCACTTTCCATTGTAAATACTGAATTGTTAAACATAACCAAATCATTATATGAAGACACGTCAGTATTGTTACCTATATACATTATATTCCCCTGCTTAATATCCATTTCTCCTTTTAATTTAAATGGAGCTGTTTTGTTAGCAAATAAACCATTTCCACCAATTGCAGCATTGGGATTATCTAATACAAACTTACAATCTGCTCCAACACCATACTCAAGACCATCTGGATTAAAAAGAAAATAATTAAATGTACCTGAACCACTCAATCTAAAAGTGCCAGCAGGTGCTCCAAGTTCATACATATATAAAAATCCGTATTGCTCATAATTTTGACAACTAAGGACACCTCCATTATATACAAAATTTAAAGTATCATCAACATTGTCTTTTGTCAAAAACATTGAATAAAGATTTAAAGTACTATTAGTATACGTAATAAAATCAGTATTTGTCGAACCTTCAATGTACAAATCGCTATAACCAGCATACAATCCTTCTATATTTTCATATAAATCAAATATTCCATAATTATAAACATTCCCATAAATTCTCACAAAATTATTATCAGAATTAGTTGGGGATCTAAAATCTATTTCATGCTTAAATACTCCTTTAGGATTAATAGTTAAATCACCTTTAATAGTAACATTTATATCTTCCCATTTATTAGTAAATGTATATAAATCAAAATCCATATAAAAACATAATTCGGCAAAGTTTTCTATAGTAAGATTCTTTGTTTTTACAATAGCTGCATTTAATAAATAAAAAGAACCTTTTCTTATTGTAACATTATTTATTGAATCTGGAGCACTTGCTGCTACAACCCATGCAACACCATTCCATGTTTCCCAATTAGTAGCAACAGACCAATTATAAGCATTAACTCCAACATTATTTAATACATCTACATTTCCATTAGAATATTCTGTAATGTAATTAGGAAATAAATCATAAGGATCAACTGGGTAATTAGAATAAAGCCAATTGTAATCTTCTCCATCATAATAATAATCAACATTTGTTTGTAAAACAGTATCTCCTAAAAAAGGATTGTGCATAAATTTAAAACTGCTTGCTGCTTTTGGCGAATAACAAGCAGGACTAAGTGCACATAATCCATCTGTATATCGTGTTCTATAATCTCCTACACTTTGCCCAAGAGCAACAATAGTTGACATTAACATTAAAAGGGTAATAAGTTTTTTCATTGTATTATAAATTTCATATTAATTTTTCAAAAAAAATCAGGTTACAAACTTAATAAAAAAATAATATATTAAGAATTTTTTAAGAATTTTTAAGAATTTTAATATGTAAGGGAAGCTTCGTTATATGCAAATAAATGGGTCTAAATTAAATGATTAAAACAATTTTTACAAATGATTTACATATAAATCAAATCCTAATTAATTGTTCCTTAATTACAATCATCAATTGCGACCATATTTCTTTAAATTAAAAATAGTCTTAATAATTTCATCTCAAAAAATCATATTTCTATTGCACAACAGAAATGTTAAAAAATAATATAACACATGTTTATAGGTAGATAATCCTAAAATAAGTTTACAGTTTTTTTTCATAATTCTAATCTTTTGTGTAAACCTTATTTTATAACGAAATACCTTTTATGTACTGTTATAGTACCTTTCATGTACAGTAATAGAATTTTCATGTTGACAATCAAGCATTTGCACAATTAATTAAAAATCAATCTAGTACAATCTTTTAAAGTACGTTTAGAGTCATAGCCGTCAAGCTAAGCGTTTAAGTAATTTATTATCAGCATTTTGTTTTTGATCAATAAACAGCCTAATATATATGGG
>MEOD01000052.1 GCA_001768555.1 Bacteroidetes bacterium GWF2_29_10 | reverse complement strand
TTAAAATAATAAAAAATGAATATGGTTTAATTTAGATGGTTAATTGTTTGATTATTAGCATTAAATGGTTTTTAGAGATAGATTATCTGAGTTAAAAGCAAGGTTAATGTACTATATATGTGCTTTATATGTACTGTATATGTGCTTTATATGTGCTCTATATCAAAAATTGATTTTGATTAAATCAAAGAAAGTTATTGGCTCATTTTATTTAAAATATATTATTGACAAAAAAGAAAAACTTACTTTTTTATTGATTATAAAAATTAGAATTTACGAATAATTTAGGACAAGTAAATTGATATTAAAAAATTTCTAATGGACAATTTGGGATTAATATGAAGATTGATTATTTAGTATAGGGTTGTTTCGAAATTATGTATTTTGTTAAATTAAAAATAAAAAAGGTTTAGAATTATAAAAAAAGTTATATTTGTGAATTAAAATAAAACATAAAATTATGAAAACAATTTGGAGTATATTATTTGCAGTTTTATTATTAAACAGCGCTTGTTTTTCACAAGATGATAATGAAGCTGAGAGGAATTTTACAAGAGGTTGGAGGAATTTTGGGACCCAAACATATAAGTTATCATTGGAATATTGGAATAAATCTATTGAAGCGGATAACGATATGGCTAAAGCTTTTTACATGAGAGGTATTGCTAAATGGAAACTAGAAGATACGGAAGGAGCAATAAAAGACTTTAGTGCTTTTATAGAGAAAGATACAAATAATATAGAAGCTTATTTTTTAAGAGGAGTTATTTATTTTCAATTAAATGAATATCAAAATGCAATAGATGATTGGACAAAAATAATAGAAATGAAACCTGATTATGTTAGGGCTTATTACAATAGAGCAATAGCAAAGTTTCAATTAAAACAAACGAAAGAGTCTATACTCGATTTTGATAAGGCTATAGCATTGAAAGAGGATTATGGAGATGCTTATTACAAAAGAGGCGTAGCATTATACACTGCAAAGAAGAAAAAAGCAGCATGTAAAGATTGGAAAAAAGCGAATGAACTAGGAGTTGAAAATTCAGGTAGCCTTATTTCAGAATATTGTGCAAAATGAGATGACAGAAGAAGCAATTCCTTTAACAATATATAAGGCATCTGCAGGCTCTGGCAAAACATACACCCTAGTAAAAGAATACTTAAAAATAGTATTTAAGGAACAAGTTGCTCAAAATCGTCATGATACGTTTAGAAATGTATTAGCAATCACTTTTACGAAAAAGGCAGCAGCCGAAATGAAAGAACGGATTATTAAGTATCTTATAGAGATTAGCCAAAATGACAATTCGTCCATAAGAGATTTAATAGAGGAAGAAACGAAGCTTGAAAATTTAAAAGAATTATCACAAAACACATTAAAATCAATACTTCATAATTATTCAGATTTTCATGTTTCAACAATAGATAGTTTCTTTCAAAGAATTATTAAATCATATACGCGTGAGCTAAAAATATCAATGAACTATGATATAGAGTTTGATAATGAAAAAGTTTTGCAGGAAATAGTTGATAAAATATTTATAGATATTGAAAGTAAGCTAGATTTAAAAGCATGGATGCAAGATTATATGTTTTCATTATTAAATGATGGGAAAAAATGGGATTTTAGGGATGCGTTAGTAAGTTTTGGAAAAGAGTTATTTAATGAGAAGTATTCGGAATTTCAAGAATATTTTTACAGAAGGATAAATAATGGGGAGGTTGATGGTAATTATCTGGTTCTATTAAAGAGATTTAGAGAGGAATTATATAAATTAAAAAATTCCTTTGAGGCAAATATGGAAGAATCTGGTAATGAAGCATTAGAATTAATATATAAAACAGGTCTTGATGTAAACGATTTTAGTTATGGGGCATCAGGAGTTGCAAATTATTTTAATAAAATAAAGAAAACGACAAAGAAATACGAGCCAACTAAAAGAATTACTGAAGCTTTAAATTCTGCTGATAACTGGACAACATCATCAAGCGATAAGAGAGAGATAATTATTAACCTAGTTAATGGCTCTTTGAATGACAAGCTGCGAAAAATTGTTTTTTATTATGAAGACAATTATAGAAATTACATTACAGCAAAAGTTTGCTTGAACAATTTGTATCAAATAGGTTTATTTTATGAATTAAATAAGCTTATAGGGGATTATAGGAGCGAAAATGAAATGATTTTTATATCGGATGCGAATATGCTTTTATCAGCAATAACAAAAGATTGCGATAGTCCATTCATATATGAAAAAGTTGGAGTTGCATACAAATGGTTTATGATTGACGAGTTTCAAGATACTTCAAACAAGCAATGGGAAAACATAGAGCCATTAATAAAAGAGGCCATTTCAAATAATAATAAAGTTATTTTGGTTGGGGATGCAAAGCAGTCTATTTATCGATGGCGAGGTAGTAATATGAATTTGATAAATGACGTTGATTTTGCAAATTTCGCAAAACAGGAACTAACATTAGACACAAACTATCGTAGTTGTAGTAATATAATAAAATTTAATAACACATTATTTAATTTAGTTGTAAGTCAAGTTAAAGACCTGCTTGAAAGCGATGAAAGTAAAGAATATTTAAGCATTATATACAAAGATATCACTCAAAAGACAAATAATAATAATGAAGGATATGTTTGTGTTAAACAACTGAGTGAAAATTCTCAAAAAGAATTTAAAGAAGCATCATTAAATCTAATACCCGAATATATTGAACAATGCAAGGGTAAAGGATTTCAATTAAAAGATATCGCGATTATTGTAAGATCTAATAACGAAGGGACTGAGCTAGCACAATTTCTTACAAAAAATAAATATCCAGTGGTTAGCTCTGATGCTCTAAAAATAGAGTCTTCATTTAAGGTTAAGCTAATCTTATACTCTCTGTTATATGCCTACAACACTACAAATAAACTATATAAATATTTAGTGATAGATCATTTTTGCAAAATATCAGCAAATGAAGCAAACAAGAGTATAGATAATAACATAATTTATGAATATTATAAAAGCAACAATTCAAATAATATAGATCATACAAACAAAATACTAAAGAGCTTTTTTGATAATGCAGGAGCTTTATTAAAGATGTCTCTAACGGAATCTATTGCCTATCTTAAAATAATTTTCAAAATAGAAACTGATACATTTATTATTGATTTTGAAAATGAAATATTAAAATTCTCTAATAAAAACTCCCATAATATTCTTTATTTTCTTGAAGAATGGGATAAAAAAATAAGAAAAGAAAGTATCGCTGCTTCTGATGACATAAACGCAATAAAACTAATAACAATACACAAATCAAAAGGATTAGAGTTCCCTATTGTTATTATTCCTTTTCTAACATGGAGAGAAAAAAGCTCTAATGTTTTAGCTAAAACAAAAAAAGAACCTTTTAACCAGCTTGAATACATACCAATTAAAGCAACAACTGAGTTGGAAAACACTTGGTTTGAAGAATATTATATCAAAGAAAAACTAAACATACAGACAGACTCCCTAAATATGCTTTATGTAGCCTTAACAAGAGCAGCTAAGGCTTTATTTATAAATATTAATTATAAAGCTCCAAAGAAAAGTAACGACAAAAAAACATTTAGTGATATAGCTGATTTAGTGAATGAATGTTTGAATAATAATTTGTCAATAAACCCTACATTATATAATGCAGATGCAAGTTTGTTTTTAAATAATGTAAAATTACAAGATGGAATATTAAGAATAGGAGAAATACCAAACAATGAAGAAAAAAATGATAATACGATTATAGTGAAAGAATTAGTAGATGTACAATTAAAAAATAGCGTTCTTAATTACAGTAAATTTAATATAAAAAAGAATTCTATAGATTTAGTTGAATATATAAATTATGACTTAGAAAATAAAATTTCGTTTGGGTGGGTATTGCATAAAATATTTTCAGAAATAGAAGATATTAATAATATTGATGCTATAATAACCAACAATATTTCACAAGGCTTCATTAGTTTTGAGGAAGCTTTTATTATTAAAAATATAATAGATGAATTACTTGACAACCCAACAATAAATTCATGGTTTGACAAATCAAAATACAAGCAATTTAATGAAAGAGAAATCCTGCTTAAAGAATTTGCAGTTTACAGACCAGATAAAGTTATTATTGATGGAACTAAAGCTACAATTATTGATTTCAAAACGGGAAAAAAATCAAAAGGACACATCGAACAATTAGAACATTACGCTTCAATAGTAAGATTAATGGGATATGAAGTTGAAGCTTTATATCTTCTATATTTAAATCCAATAAACCTAATTAAAATTTAGTAGACCAATTTACTATGGAAAAAATAATCTACAAAATAATTATTAATAGTCTCAAATTACTTTCCTATTTGCCATTTAGCATATTATATGTAAAAGCAAAATTTCTATTTTTTATTGCTTTTTATGTTATAAGATACCGACGAAAAGTAGTATTTGAAAATTTGAGAAACTCTTTTCCTGACAAAACGGACAAAGAAATATTATTAATAGCAAAAAAGTTTTACCAAAACTTAGCAGATTTAATAATAGAGTTTTTAAAGATATACTCAATAACAAAATCAGACCTAGAAAAAAGAGTACACATAAAAAACATAGAATTGCTTGATGAATTGTATGCAAAAGATAAAAACATAATGGGTATAATAGGACATTGTGGCAATTGGGAATGGGGAATGATATACCTTAATATGATTTCAAAATATAAAGTGCTAGGTGCAGTAAAGCCATTATCAAATAAATATTTTGAAGAGTACTTTCACTCTCTACGCACAAAGTTTAGCCCTCCAGATGCAATAATACATTTTAAATATATGCTAAGAAACTTAGTAAAGTTAAAAGGAACAAAAACAATGTGCATATTGGCTGGAGACCAAACTCCAACCAAAAATGAAATAAATTATTGGACAACTTTTCTAAACCAAGATACCCCTGTTTTTCTTGGAACAGAAAAGATGTCGCAAGCTTTAGATTATGCAGTTATATTTGTAGATATTCAAAGAATAAAAAGAGGATATTATGAAATAGAATTTCATTTAATCGCAGAAAACCCAAAAGAAACTAAAGAGTTTGAAATCACAGAACAACATGTTCGTTTCCTTGAGAAGTTGATAAAACAACATCCTGATAATTGGCTATGGTCACACAGAAGATGGAAACACAAAAGAGAATCCAATTAAATGTCATGGAAAATAAAGAAAGCGATATTTATTTAACATTAGAAAATGCATCCGAAGGTTTTTATAAAGATAAAGGGAGCAAATTTATTGCATATGCTCATCCTATAACAAGTGAATTAGAAGCAAAAACAATTTTGAATGATATTAAAAAAAAACATTATGATGCTCGCCATCACTGCTACGCATATATAATAAATGAAGATAATATAGAAAAATATCGTATTACCGATGATGGAGAGCCATCAGGAACAGCAGGGAAACCAATTTATAATCAAATAATGAAGGCAGGCTTATCAAATGTATTTATTGTTGTTGTACGTTATTTTGGAGGAATATTACTTGGAACTGGAGGTTTAATTAATGCTTACAGATCAGCAGCTCAAGACGCCATAAGCAATTCAATAATAATAGAGAAGTTCTATTTAATAAACTTTATAATAACATTTCCTTATGAGAGTACATCAGAAGTTATGAATATAATAAAATTATACGACATAAACATTTTAGATCAGAAATATGACAATTTAAGCAAACTCTATTTAAGCGTAAGAAAAAGCTTTTATAAAAGAAGTGTAGATAAATTTTTAAAAATATCTGATTTGCAAATATTATAACTTTCTTTTATTCATCTTCAATATTTAAGTATTATAGATTAAATTAGCAATGTTAGTTTTTTTTGTATTTTTTTGTAGTATTATGAAAATTGTTAATAACTTTGACAGACTAAATAATTGTTAATGTTATATTTTAAAAACACACAAGTAAAATGAGTAACACCCAAAAAGACAAAGATATGGCAAAGAATAAAAAAATATTTGTACTAGATACATCTGTAATATTATATAATCATAATTCAATAAAAAGTTTTCAAGATAATGATGTTGTTATACCAATAACTGTATTGGAAGAACTTGATAATTTTAAAAAGGGAAATGATAACATAAATTTTGAAGCAAGAGAGTTTATTAGATATATTGATAATCTTTCAAAAAATAATACACTTCAAGATTGGATACCTATAGGAGACGAAAGGTTAGGCAACTTTAAGGTTGTAATGAATAAAAAAGTGGAACAAGATGCAACAAAGATTTATGCTGACAATAAAGCGGATCATAAAATTTTAAATGTAGCACTATGGCTTGCACAAGAAAATAAAGATAGAAAAGTTATACTTGTTACAAAGGATATAAACTTACGTCTTAAAGCTAAAGCATTAGAATTAAATGCGGAAGATTTTGAAACTGGAAAAATAAAAAATATAGATTCCCTATATAAGGGAAGTACTCTTTTAGATAATATTTCTGATGATATTATAAATAAAATTTACCAAACTGGTTCTTGTGAATATACAGAATTAAACATAGAAATTCCATTACCTAATCACTATTTTATTATAAAAGGGACAAAAACATCAGTATTAATGTATTATAATCCAATAAGCAAATTGTTGGAGAAAATAGAAAAAAAGGCTTATTCTCGTATAACACCACGTAATGCAGAGCAAATATTTGCATTGCATGCATTGACTAATCCAAATGTAAAGCTTGTTACTCTTCAAGGAGTTGCAGGTACAGGAAAAACTCTTTTGGCTTTGGCTGGTGCATTAGAACAAAGATCTAAATTTCACCAAATATATTTAGCACGCCCTATAGTTCCACTTAGTAATAAAGATATAGGATTTTTACCTGGAGATATAAAATCTAAATTAAACCCTTATATGGAACCACTATGGGATAATTTGAAGTTTATAAAAAGTCAGTATTTAGATAATGAGAAAGAAACAAAACAGTTCAGTGACATGCTTGAGGCAGAGAAATTATTAATTACTCCTTTAGCATACATAAGAGGTCGAAGTATTTCAAATGTTTATTTTATTGTTGACGAGGCTCAAAACCTAACACCTCATGAGGTTAAAACAATTATAACAAGAGCAGGAGAAGGTACAAAGATTATCTTTACAGGTGATGTTAATCAGATAGATACGCCTTATCTTGATTCGCAAAGTAATGGCTTATCATACCTTATTGATAAAATAAAATATCATGATATTTATTCTCATGTCACATTGGAAAAGGGTGAACGTTCTGAATTAGCAAATTTAGCAAACAATTTGTTATAAAAAAAACAAATATTACTTGACTTTAGGTAATTAAATGCGTAAATTTGCATTATAATTGTAGAAAATTATGATAATGAAAATAATAAATGCAATATTGTCAATTGTTATTCTAATCTCTTCTATTGGGATTAGCTTTAATATTCATGATTGTAATTATTGCGGTCGTAGTTATCATATTTTCAGTAGTGAGAGTGATGATTATTGTTGCGAAGCACATGTGAGAGAGCATCATTCTCATGCTGCATTTAAAGAAGAAATTGCAGAATGTTGTCACGACTCCAATTCGTTTGGCATACACGATAATTTTACAAAAAATGATGACTGTTGCAATAATGAATTTAAGTTTTTAAAGTATGAGCCGAAATATTTTGGAGCAAATGATGTAAGAATAAATATTCTAAAAGAAATCTGTTTGTTTAATATATTGTTTGATAATATTTCCATAGAAAATAATGATTTACTTTGCTCCTATTTAAAAACAAATCCGCCCCCCATTTTGCTAACGGGACGTAGTTTTATCATATACGCCCAAGAGTTAAAAATAGATTTTCCTATAGTTTAAATATATTAACACCTCCCAATTTTTGTCGAGGTTATGAGATGTTTTGTTTCTTACAGAATATCTACGTTTTTATTAATTTAAATTTAAAGGAAAATAAATATGACTGCAAAAATATATTTGAAATTATTGATTGCACTAATAGCAATCTCTATTTCAGCAAAAACAAAAGCTCAGCATAAGCATAATGAAACTTGTGGTGTTGTTTTAGAGCAAACTAGTGAAGGAAAGTATCAGCCATTATTAGGGGCTAGTGTTTACTGGATGGGAACATCAGTAGGGACAACAACTGATGAACACGGTCACTTTGATATTGAAACTCAAAAAAATCATAGTCTTATAATAAGTTTTATTGGATATAACTCTGATACTATTTTGCCTAATGATATACACCATGATTTAAAAATAGTTCTAACAGGGAATAAAACGTTAAATCCCGTTGATGTTAAAGGAAATATAGATGGCACTATAATGTCTAGGCTAACGCCTCGCCAAACTGAAATAATAACAACAGAGGGATTACAAAGATTAGCTTGTTGTAATTTATCAGAAAGTTTTGAGAATACAGCTACAGTAGATGTAGGATACTCAGATGCTGTTTCTGGGGCAAAACAAATACAAATGTTAGGTTTAGCAGGTATTTATACTCAGATGATGTTTGAAATGATTCCTAATATGCGAGGTTTAGGTTCCAGCTTCGGGTTAAATTATATTCCAGGTTCATGGATGCAATCAATTCAAGTTTCAAAAGGGACGTCATCTGTTACAAATGGATATGAATCAGTAACAGGTCAGATAAATGTAGAGTATAAAAAACCACAAGTATCAGATCCTCTATTTGTAAATCTTTATTTTAATGATGAACAAAAAGTGGAAGCGAACGTCAATAGTGCTATTAAATTAAATGATAAATGGAGCACCATGTTTCTAACTCATTATTCAGAAAATGATAAAAAATTTGATCATAATCATGACGGGTTTATAGATCTTCCATTAACACGTCAAATAAATTTGATGAATAGATGGTATTATGAAAATGAAGCTATAGAATACCATTCAATTTTTGGAGTTAATTACATTAATGAAGACAGAAATGGCGGTCAGTTAGATTTTAATAAAAATGAAGACTTAACATCCTTTGACAAATATGGGATTGGAATAAAAACAAACAGGTTAAATTTCTTTGCAAAAAATGGGTTTGGATCACATGAAAAACCTTATAAAAGTTTAGGATTTATTTTATCTGGAACATATCATGATCAAAAATCATTTTATGGAAATAATACTTATGATGGCTATCAATCAATGCTTTATTTTAACACCATTTATCAAACAATTATTGGTAATACTGACAACAAAATATCAATAGGAACAAGTTATATTTTTGATAATTATAATGAAAATTTTAATACTCTAAATTTAAAAAGAACCGAAAATGTCGTTGGGGTATTTGCACAATATAATTATAGTATTGATGAAAAGTTAAATCTTATATTAGGAATGCGGTATGATTATAATGATTTTGCTGGAAATATATTTACTCCAAGAATGAATTTTAAATGGGATATTATTGAGAGGTTAACTCTAAGAACATCTCTAGGATTAGGATATAGAAGTGTTAATGTTATTCCAGAGAATATAGGCATATTAGCTAGCTCCAGACAAATATCCTTTTTAGAAGATGCGAAACTTGAAAAAGGGATTAACTATGGAGTGAATATAATGAAAGAAATCCTTATTGATGAAGACAGAAAGGCAAACATAAGTTTTGATTATTATAGAACTACTTTTATTGACCAATACATAATGAATTTGGATGCAAGTCCAAATTATGCATATTTCTATAATCTAAAAGGTCAGTCTTATTCTAATAGTTTTCAAGTAGATTTATCATTAAATCCATTTAAAAGATTAGACATAACAGTTGCAGGTCGGTATAATGATGTAAAAGTTGATTATAATAATCAATTAAGAGAAAAACCTTTTGTCAGTAAATATAAAGGGTTAACAACATTGTCATATTCATCCAAGCACGAATGGAAGTTGGATTTCACTTTACAATATAATGGAGAAAGCCGATTGCCTGACACATATTCAAGCCCTATTGAATACAGAATAAACGAATATTCAGATCCATATTTTATGATTCATGCACAAATAACAAAAAAGTTTAAAAATTTAGAATTATATACAGGTTGTGAAAATTTGACAGATTTTACACAAAAGAATCCTATTGTTAACTCAGAAAATCCTTTTGGTCCATATTTTGATTCATCAATGATTTGGGGACCAATTATGGGACGTCAATTTTACTTTGGTCTTAGATATAATTTAAAAACAATAAAAAAATAATACCTATGAAAACAATATATATAAGAAAATCAGGCGTGCAGTTGTTAAGTATTTTATTAACTGCTTTTTTATTTATTTACTCAAATAATTTATCGGCACAACGATGTTGTTCTAAATCAAAAACTACAGATAATAATAACGAATACAACAACACTAAAGAAACATATTCTTCAGGTAGTTATAATGATACATCTTATAATAACAGTAATAATATAATAGAAAATAAATCTGATAAAAAACTAAAGAAAAGCAAATTAGATAAAACTTCAAGTAAAAGGATAAAGAAAGAATCCAAAAGAAAAAATAAAAGAAATATTGTTATGGTGGCTTCTCACGAAGCATAAAATTAGGTTTATTAGAGATGCGGTAAAAGCATCTAGTCTCTTCCTAAAATAGGTTTTCACAAAAAAAATAAAGTTAAGGAAAAATACTGTAAACTTTTTTTAGGACGATACACTCTTTAATGAACAATCTGGTTTTATTAGGAAAATATTATATCTACCCATATTATAAGTTTGTCTATTAAAAAAAAATAAAACTAACAACTAGTGTAAATTTGTTTTTCAAAATTTAAAAAAACAATTTATATGTTGAAAATAAAAAATAATACATTATGGTTTATTATAATCTTGTATTTTTCATTGTTATTAATAATTTTTAGTTGTTCTCCAAAAATCTATATGTTTAGTAAACATATAAAAACTGCTCCTTGTTTTAGTAATATTGATTTTAATGAGTTTTATTATGATTCTGAAAATCAAACACAGTTTTTGATTTTTAATGACACAAGTAATATGTATTTATTATTAAAAGTTTTTGATGAAACTATGCAAAGACAGATAATTAGAAATGGCTTAACTGTTTGGATTGATATAAAAGATGGTAAAAGGAAAGAAATTGGGATTAATTTCCCAATAAAAAAAACACAAAAAATGTTTCCTCCAAAAATGAATGGAGAAATGGTACTTCAAAATGGGCAAATGGTTAATGATAATAAAGATTTTATTATGCTTACAAAGTTCAATGAAATGGAATTAATAGGTTTTTATGGTAAAAATACGAGTAAGTTGCTTTCTTCAACAATAGAAAATGAAATTAATGGGAAAATTGAATTTGATGAACAGCATAGTATGCTGTATTATATGACAATTCCAATGTATAGAATTAATAATTTAGGGCATTTAAAAAGTGATGGATGTTTTAGTATAGGAATTGAATCAGGAATAGATAATAATGTATCGGGAACATCTGCAATGAACAATGGAGGAATGCAAGGTCCACCTCCTGGTGGAGGTGGTATGGGAAAAGTAGGAGGAGGTATATACAATGAGAATAATAATAGTTTTGAAGATGGAATGGGGGGCGGGGGAGGGCAGCCCGAACGTAGGGATATGCCTCCACCTTCTTCTATGAGCGCTCAAAATAATCGAAACTTTAAGTTATGGATAAGGCATATAATGTTAAGTTTTTAAAATTTAAAAAGCAATTTTCTAATTAATCATACTATATTTACAGCAAATGAAAAATGTGATGTTTTTATATAAAAATGTGATAAATGTAGCAATACATGTCTTTATATGGGGATTATTGTTTTCAATAAACTATTTATTTATTGATGACTTTAGAATAAAAATAGATATGTATTTTCAGATAAAAACTTGGTTGATATACCTTTTTGTGTTTTATGTTAATTATTTATTTCTTATTCCATATATTTTATTTAAGAAAAAGGTGTTGATTTATGTTATTGCTTCTTTTTTATTAGTTATAGGATCTTACTTAATTAAAGACAATATTACAAGAACATATTTCCAAAAACAATTGAATCAAAATGAATTAGAATTTCAAATAGGTAAACATGAATTTGACCATTCTCGTCCACCCTTACCTCAAGGTTATGAAGATAAAAAATGGAATAAGCCTGATAGTAAGTTCGATCACCAGTTTGGTTCGCATCCTCCTAAAAAGCCAAAATTTGATATGATGTTATTTGGTATTTATGGTATTTCATTGATTTATACAATAAGTCTATTGCTTAGTTTTATTCAAAAGTGGAAAAGAGATGAGAAACGTAATGCGGAAATAGAAAAGGAAAATATATCTTCAGAATTAACATTCCTTAAACAACAGATAAATCCACATTTTTTATTTAATTCAATAAATAGTATATACTCTCTTTCTATAACAAAATCAGACTTAACAGCAGATGCTATTTTAAAACTATCGTCAATACTTAGATACATGCTTTATGAAACACAAAGTCAATACCAAAATCTAAGTGAAGAAATTATGATTATTAGTGATTATATTGAACTTCAAAAACTACGATTAACAGATAAAGTTCAAGTCACTTTTGATATTATAGGAAATACAGAAAAATATAAATTGGAACCATACATATTAATTCCTTTAATTGAAAATGCATTTAAACATGGCGCTGACAATATAAATAATTCATTTATTGAAATTATTATTCAAATAAAAGAAGAACTTCTTATATTTACGGTAAGAAATAAAATAGTAACAAAAATAAATTCTGATAAGAAAAACTCAGGAATTGGGCTGAAAAATATAAAGCGGAGGTTAGAGCTTTTATATGAAAATGAACATTCTTTAGAAATTAAAGAAACAAAAGATATCTTTTATTTACAGTTACAATTAAAACTTAGAAAATGAAATGTATTGCTATAGATGATGAGCCATTGGCTTTGAACGTTATAAAAGATTTTTGCTCAAAAGTTGCTTATATTGATCTTGTAGATGTCTGTACTAATAGTGTTGATGCTATTAAGATATTAAATGAACAAAAAATAGATTGTGTGTTTTTAGACATACAAATGCCTAATATGACAGGAATAGAGTGGATTAGCACTTTAACAAAACCACCTTTAGTTATTTTTACAACAGCATATAGAGAATATGCATTGCAAGGATTTGATTTAAATGCAGTGGATTACCTTGTTAAACCTATTCCTTTTGAACGATTTATGAAAGCAACAAACAAAGCTTATGAAATAATACAATATAGACAGAAAAATGAATCAGAGTTAACTTTCTCTAATTATATGATGGTGAAAGTTGAATACAGCACAGTTAAGGTAAATCTAGATGATATTCTTTACATTGAAGGGCTAAAAGACTATATTAAAATTCATACGTTAGCCAAATTGCTTTTAACAAAAAGCACAATGAAAAGAATAGAAGCAAAACTTCCTATAGATAAATTTATAAGAGTTCACAAATCTTTCATAATACCTATAGGAAAGATAAAAAAAATAGAACGAAATAGAGTTGTTATTGGAGAGAACTGGATTCCTATAGGAGAACAATATAAAAATAGCTTTGCTGAAGTTATGAATAGAATAATGCTTTAATTTTAAATTAGGAATTACTGATATTTAGGACTCTATTTGAAATAACTCTAAAGAAATAATAGGTTTCAATTAAGACTGCTTATGACTTGGAATGTTTTCAATACTGTATTTAATTTATTTTTAAAGCTTATTTTCAAAAAAAACGAGTACATTATGTTTATTTTAATGTTTTTTTGTGCATCTTAAACTTCAATAAAAAAATAATGTAAATTTGAGGATTTAACATATATTATTAAAATGTTTTAATGGAAAAATTTATTGAAAAACTTGCCAAAGAATTAGTAAGCAAACATGGGAATGATTTCACTAATGTAATAGTTGTATTTTCAAATAAGCGAGCTGGCCTGTTTTTAAAAAAAGAACTAACAAAGCTTATCGACAAGCCCATTTGGTCACCAGACATAATTAGTATTTCCGATTTTTTTAATAAATATTCAGGATTACGTATTGCTGACAATTTAGAATTGCTATTTGAGTTGTATAATGTTTACAATAGAGTTTTTCCCGATGTTAAATTTGAAGAATTTATAGCTTGGGGAAACATTTTAATCAAAGATTTTAACGATATTGATAATTATTTGATTGACGCAAAGCAACTATACCGATTAATAAACGACTTTAGCGAAATTGAAAACAATTTTGGTATAGATTTATCAAACGAAAACACACGTAAAGATTACGCAAATTATATTACATTTTGGGAAGCATTCTTTAATAAAAGCATTGACGAGGGTTCTCTAAAAAGTGAATTTTCTAAAATTTGGTCAAACCTTCACAGCATATATTCTTCTTTTAGAGAAGCTCTTTTAGAAAAAAAAATTGCTTACCAAGGGCTTGAATCTCGTTTCTTTCTTGAAAACGTTAATTATTTAGAACTTATTCAACAATCAAATATCACTCATATTTATTTTTGCGGTCTAAATGCTTTAAGCAATGTTGAAAACACCATTATTAATAAATTGGTCTTAGAAGGAATTGCTTATGAATACAAAGATATTGATGTTTGGTATCTTAATGACAATCAGCATGAAGCTGGGTATTTTTTACGCAAAAAGATTGACATTAATTCTAAACTATTATACAATGAAAAATGGATAACTAACGAATTAGCCTATACAAAAAAGTTTTTTCATATTATCGGAGCAACTTCTGATATTGCCCAATGCAGCGCATTGCAAAGCGAACTAATAGATATAATTGATAAAGGTAATTTCGAACAAGAAGAAACTGCAATAATTACCGCTAATGAAAATATTATATTGCCTTTAATAAGCATTTTGCCTCCTCAAATAAATGACATTAATGTAACGATGGGATTTCCTTTAAAAAACACTATAACATATTCCTTTGTCGAATCAGTAATAAAACTACAGTTGAGTTTAAAAAAAGGTTCAACAAATGAAAAATTTAGTTTTAATTATCGGGAATTTATTAAAATATTATTACACCCCTTCTTTAGCCATAACAAAACAATTAATGACAACATTATTAAAAGTATTGTTGAAAAAAACTTAGTATTTATAGACCATAAATTTATAAACAAAAATATTAAAGACAATTATTTATTAGATCTTTTTAAACCAGTTTTTTCTCAAATTGAAATATTTAAATATCTCGAAAAGATTGTCATTAATATCTTTAAATTAAATTCTGAGAATAAAAATCAGATAGAACAAGAAGATTATATGAAATTTGAAAACGAGTTCCTTTTTAATTGTTATAAAACTATTAAAAAAACTAAAACCCTGTTTGAAAATAATATAACTACCGAACAACCTGAAACAATATGGAAAATAGTAAAACAATTATTAGCAAACATAAGTATTCCTTTCGAAGGAGAACCTCTAAAAGGATTGCAAATAATGGGAGTACTCGAAACAAGATCGCTTGACTTTAAAAATGTTTTCATACTATCTGTTAATGAGAACATACTCCCTACTAACAAAAATAGCAATTCTTACATCCCATACAATATTAGAAAGTATTTCGGACTACCAACTAAAGACGAAGAAGAAGCAATATATGCTTATAACTTTTACAGATTAATACAAAGAGCTGAAAATATATATTTAATATATAATAATTCTCCTAAAGATGATTCTAATGGTGAAAAAAGCAGATATATATATCAAATTAAATACGAATTAATCAAAGAAATTGCTAAAAACAATAATTGTAACACTGATGATATTTACAAAGAAATAGTTTATAATAGCCACATAAACTTCATTAATAGTTCTGCAATAATTATCGAAAAAAGTGAAACAATTTACAAGCTTCTTACTGACCGTTTTTGTAAAGAAAAATACTTATCTCCAACGGCTCTTTATTCTTATTCAAAATGCTCACTCCAGTTTTACTTCAAATATTTATTAGAATTAGAAGAGCCTGAAGAAATAGAAGAAGAAACTGATGCGCGAACTTTAGGAAACATACTCCACAATTGCATGGAAAGTATTTACAAAAATTTCATTGCTAAACAAATTAACACAACCGATTTAAAAAACATTAAAGATAGTATAGATGAACATCTAAAAATTGCATTTAGTAAAAACATAAATATCGAAGACGACGAAAAATTATCAGGACGTAACATACTATTATTTGATTTACTAAAAAAAACTATAAATAACTTTGTTCAGTTTGATGAAAATAAAGTTATCAATGGTGCTAAAATAGACATAATTGGCTTAGAACAAAAATACGAAACAAAATTTAAAATTGGCAACTATTCTGAACCTATTAATGTTAAAGGCTTTTTTGATCGTATTGACAAAGAAAACAATCAATATTTAATAATAGATTATAAAACTGGGATTGTAGACGAACATTATTTCGATGTAGATGATTCAAAAAACAACATTGATAATATTTTTGAAAACATTAAGCTAAAAGAAGTGTTTCAAACAATGATTTACGCTTTAATTTTTCTAGAAAACAACCCTCTTGAAAAAACAAACATTAATGTTTATTCCATGCGTAATCAAAATGCTCCTTTAATATTAAATAAAAATAACAAATTCTTCGAGCTCAACTCTGACATCATTAAAACATTTAAAGAAAAACTCATTCTAATGATTAATGATATTTTCAATAAAGATATCAGTTTTAATCAAACATCTGAATTAAACGTTTGCACATACTGTTCTTTTAAAGATATTTGTAAAAGATAGTGCTAATATCTCTTTTCTTCCAAATAAAGTTTACTATAATATTTTACTCAGTTTTTTTTGTAATTTTAATTTTATGTGTAAACCTATTTTAGGATGAGACAGTAATTTTACCAAAAAACAATAACCCATTAGATGAGTGTTAGAAAAAAAACTAACAAAAAAATACTAATACAAACAAAAACGGATAAAAAGATTATTTTTGCAGTCTTTAATTTAGAAATTTTTAATTGATTATGATTGCTCTGTTATATAAAGAAATAAATAGTTTCTTTGGATCTTTGATAGGTTATGTTGTTATAATTGTATTTCTGTTATTTAATGGATTGTTCTTGTGGGTTTTCCCTATGGAGTTTAATATTCTAGACAACGGATATGCCTATCTTGACAATATGTTTATGTTGTCGCCTTTTATTTTTCTGTTTTTAATTCCAGCTGTAACAATGCGTACTTTTGCAGATGAAAAAAAAACGGGAACAATTGAATTGCTTGTCACGAAGCCTCTTACAGACTTGCAAATTGTTTTAGCTAAATACTTTGCGTGTTTAATTATTGTTATTGTTTCTCTTATTCCCACTTTAATTTATTATGCTACTATTTATTATCTTGGTGATCCTGTGGGAAATATTGATACAGGAGGAACAATTGGTTCATACATAGGTTTAATATTTTTAGGAGCTTCATTTATTTCAATAGGTATATTTGCTTCTTCTATAACTGATAACCAGATAATTTCTTTCTTATTATCTATACTTATCTGTGGATTTGCTTATTTAGGTTTTGAATTTATTTACTCTCTAGATTTATTTGGTCCTATCGATTTATTTATTAAAACATTAGGAATTAGCTCTCACTACACTTCTATTAGCAGAGGTGTGGTTGATTTAAGAGATGTTGCCTATTTTTTAAGTTTTATTTCAATATTTATTTTATTAAGTAAAATATCACTCGAATCAAGAAAGTGGTAAAAAAAAGGAAAAAAAGTGAAAAAGAAAGAATTAAAAAAATATAATATTACTCAGTTAATACTTAGTTTATTTATCGTTATATTTATCAATGTTATAATTTCATATTTCCCACTAAGGTTAGATTTAACAAAGGAAAAAAGATACACTTTGTCTGATGCAACAAAAAATATGTTAAGAAACATTGATGATGTCGTCTTATTTAAAATATATCTTGAAGGTGATTTTCCTGCAGGATTTAAAAGATTAAGGAATGAAACTAAAGAAATGCTTAATCAATTTAGAGCATATTCTAAATATGTTGAATACGAGTTTGTTAACCCTACCGAAAATGCAGATAAGAAAAAATTAAGAAGCATTTACAAACAACTTATGGATCGTGGTCTTGAGCCAACAAATTTACAAGTAAAAGATAAAACAGGCAAAACTTCTCAACAAATAATTTTTCCTTGTGCTTTAGTTTCTTATAAAGGACAAGAAATGCCATTGCAATTACTAAAAAGTCAAATAGGTGTTAATTCCGAAAATGTTTTAAATAACTCTATTCAAGGATTAGAATATTCTTTTGCATCTGTTCTCAAAAAACTATCTTCTGAAAACAAACCTCTTATTGGGTTTATTGGTGGACATGGAGAATTAAGCAAAATAGAAATAGCTGATTTTGCATATACTCTTGCCGAATTCTATAAAGTAAAAAAAATTGATATTAGAAATCAAATAAAAAGTCTAGAAGGTTGTGCTGCTATTATCATTGCGCAACCTGATTCTATTTTTGATGAAAAAGATAAGTTTATAATAGATCAATTTATTATGAAAGGCGGGAAAACATTATGGCTTATTGACCCTGTGTTTGCTAGCATGGATAGTTTGCGAAATAGCGATGTAACTCCAGCTTTACCAATACAAATGAATATAAATGATATGCTTTTTAAATATGGAGTTAAACTAAACTATAATTTAATTTTAGATTTAAAAGCTGTCCCAATACCAATTGTGACTGGATATATTGGGAAACAACCTCAGCAATCTTTACTCCCTTGGTTTTATTTTCCCCTAATTATGCCAACTATAGACCACCCTATAGTAAAAAATGTTAATGCAATAAAAGCAGAATTTGTAAGTTCTATTGATACTGTTGCAGTGAAAAATGTAAAAAAAACAATATTGCTTGCAACGTCGAAGTATTCTCGCATAGTTGCTTGTCCTAGCATTATATCTTTAGAGTTAATGAAAGCTGAACCAGATTATCAATTATATAACAAACCTCCTCAAACTGTTGCTGTATTGCTTGAAGGGAAATTCCAGTCTTTATATAGAAATAGGCTTACACCTGAAATAGAACAAAGTTCTGATATCAATTTTAAAAATGAAAGTGTAAACACAAAAATGATTATTGTTAGCGATGGAGATATGGCTAGAAATCAAATATATAATAAAGATAATCAAACTTTTCCTTATCCTTTAGGCTATGATAAATGGACGCAACAAACTTATGGAAATAAAGACTTCCTATTAAACTCGGTAAACTATCTTTGTGATGATGATGGAATGATTAACATCCGTTCCCGTGAATTGACTCTGAGATTACTTGATAAAACAAAAATAAACGAACATGGATTATATCTTAAAATATTAAATATTATTGCTCCCATATTGCTAATTGTATTATTTGGATTATATCGGGCATTTAGAAGAAAAAAATTATATACAACATAAAAAACATGAAGAAAAATAAAATAACAATAGCTATATTAATTGTTCTGACTGTAATTTCCATATTTTTAATATGCAATAACAGTTCTTCAACAATGAAAAAAGAAAATATAGATTTTGCAGTTGAGGATACAAGTAACATTACTCGGATATTTTTAGCAGATAAAAATGGAAATAAAGTTGTTCTGAAACGGCTATCTCAAAGTGATTGGATTGTCAACGATAAATACAATGTATCAAAAGACATGATTCAAATAATTCTTCGCACAATTAGTGACTTAGAAATTCAAATGACTATTCCAAAAACAGCTCGCAAAAATGTTTTGAAAAGCATTGCTTCAACTGGTGTTAAAGTTGAAATATATCAAATGAAACATAAAATCAATTTATTTAATAAAATAAAATTATTTCTAACTGAACAAAAAGTAAAGACGTATTATGTTGGTGGCCCAAACCAAAATCATTTAGGCACTAGGATGCTATTAGAAGGAAGTACCGAACCTTATTCAATTGTAATTGCAGGATTTCAGGGATTTCTTACCCCTAGATATTCTACTAAAGAAAATGAATGGCGGGATCGTCGAATTTTTTATACAAATAACCTTAGTACTATTAAATCTATAAAAATAGAGTTCCCCAATGAACCTGAAAAATCATTTATTTTTGAAAATGATCCAAAAGGAGCGTATATAAAAAATATTAAAGGAGAAAAAATAAATCAGGATATCGATTCCTCTAGATTTAATAGATATTTATTAAGCTTTTATTCTGTTAGCTTCGAGCGATTTTTAGATGAATTATCTCCAAATACGAGAGATTCTATAATTCATTTGAAACCCGAAAATATAGTCAGCATTACAACGAAAGACACAACAATAGTTGTAAAAACAATTAAAAAAACATCAGCTTCTGGCGAAATTGATCCAATAACAGGTATGGAAATAGATATGGATAGAGATAGATTATACGGATTGATAAACAATGATAAAGAACTAACAATTTGCCAATATAATGAGTTTGACCGGATCTTAAGACCTATCAATTATTTCATTCTAAATAAATCACAAAGTAGCAAAAAATAGTATACTTACAAACGTGAAACTAAGTAGCTTGGAAAATTTATATGTAATTGCGAAACAAAATCTTGTTATAATATAACGTGTTTACCTATTTATTCCTAGAAATCGTTAAATCTTCAAATATAAAAACTTTCAAATAAAAAAGATGATAGTAAGCAAATAATTTTATAGTTTTGTGAATAAATTAAACAAAAAGAGAATTTTATGAAATTAAAAGACATTTATTTTATCCTAATTATCTTAGTAAGTATTTCTCTTTTTTTTATATTTTCTGATGTTATTGCTGCTTATAATTATGTCAATATTAATCATGGTATTATAATGAGTTTTATAAAGTTTGGCATTTTAGCAACTTTGGGCGAAATAATTGCATTACGAATAAAAGAAGGAGTTTATTTTAAAGAAGGTTTTGGAATAATGCCTAAAATGCTAGTTTGGGGCTTACTGGGTATTTTTATTAAATTCTCATTTGTTGTTTTTGCAAAGGGCACACCTTTATTTCTTGAATATATAGGTGTAAGCGAAGCAAGTATATTTGCAACAATGGGCATTAGTGTTAAGTCAATTTTTGTGTCATTTTCAATAAGTGTTGCTTTGAACTGCATTTTTGCACCAATAATGATGACTATTCATAAAATTACAGATTTACACATACATGACAATAATGGTAGCTTATTAAGCTTCATCCGACCAATAAATGTTGGAAGTTTATTAAAAAGAATTGATTGGGATATTATGTGGGGCTTTGTTTTCAGAAAAACTATACCAATATTTTGGATTCCTGCTCATACAATAACATTTCTATTAGCCCCCAATTATCAGATATTATTTGCAGCTCTATTAAGCATAGCTCTTGGAATTATATTATCATTTGCAAATTTAAAGAAATAATATTTTGCAAAAAAATAAGGATGTATATCTAGCTATTCCTGCTTTAGAAGAAAAAGAATATATTTTAAAAACAATATACTCTTTGCTTATTCAATCATATAAAAACATTAAAATAATCGTTTGTGTTAATCAGCCGGAAGAATGGTGGAGTAATCCGGAAAAACAACATATTTGCCTAAATAACATGGCAACCTTGGAGTTGCTTAATGCTTCAAACATTGAAAATCTCACAATAATAGATAAATGCTCTAAAGGCAATGGAATGACAGCAAAGCAAAAAGGAGTGGGGTGGGCAAGAAAAGTCCTATTTGATTATATTATGGATATAGCCAATGATGAAGATATTGTAATAAGCATTGATGCTGACACTATATATAAAGAAAATTATATTGAAAATGTTGTTCAAGCTTTTGATAATAATATTTCTATTTCTGCAATATGCGCTCCGTATTATCATTTTTCAAATAATGAAGATGAGCTTGTAAACAGGTCTATGCTTAGGTATGAAATATATATGAGGTATTATTTGCTTAATCAGTACATACATAATTTAAAGTATTGTTTTACTGCACTTGGTTCTGTTATCTCTTTTAGGGTGTCTTCTTATAAGAGAATAAAAGGAATTAAACCTGTAGAGGCTGGTGAAGATTTCTATTTAGTGCAGAAATTTGTAAAAACAGGAATCGTTTTATGTTATATAGATTCAATGGCTTATCCTTCAACAAGAGTTTCGGATAGGGTAGGTTTTGGAACAGGTAAAGCAATAATAAATGGATTAATAAATGAATGGACTTCTTATCCGTTTTACCCATTGTGTTTATTTGAAAAATTACATGATACTTTTAGCTTGTTTCCTTCTCTTTACCAAAAAAATATGGGTACTCCTATTGATAGTTTTAATGAAAATATATTTAAGCAAAAAGATATTTGGAGCAAGTTAAGAGATAATTTCAAAACACAAGATAAATTTATAAGAGCATGTTTGGAGAAATTTGACGCATTAAGGATTAACCAATTCTTGAAATATTCTTATACTGAAAGAGAAAATAACACGAATAATTTAATTGAATTTTTAAATACTTATTTTAAAGATGATTTTGAAAAAATAACCAAAAATAATCCATATATAAATTTTACAGAAACACCCATTGTTAAATTAGAGCAAATAAGAGATATTCTATTTAAAGCAGAAATTAATTATCGTAAAAATAATTCACTAATTTATATATAACAGTTCAATGTTGCTCCTGACTTCGTCGCTTGATTTTTTCTTCTTTTGCAAATTTCAGTAAATCAATAATTTATAATTTTTGCGACACCTTT